>JAGVMN010000044.1 GCA_020053795.1 Bacteroidia bacterium
ACTGAACGGGGCAGGCAGCGGCAAAAAACTCGGGTTCGTTTCTCAGGAAATGGGCCGCGAGATCAATACACTCGGATCGAAAGCCAACCATGCCGGAATTTTTAGCTGCAAAAGATAAGATCTATTAATCGGCTATGGGGATTCTAATACAACTACCAAAACAAGGAGGCAGGATCGGGACTTTTCTCTTTGCAATTACTTATTGGAAGGGTCGCTCAATAATCTTTCCGGCTTCATTCATTGGTGGTTTGCTTCTATATTGTTTGGCAAGCCGGGGATTTCAATGGTATTACGGTGTATCTAACTTAAACCACCATTCTGTTATTTGAAATTGAATCAATCATGCAATTACAATTAACCATTATCATCTCCTATTATAAAGCACCAGACAATTTGAAGTTAATACTACTGGCTTTAAATGAACAAAGCTCAAATGATTTTGAGGTTATCATATCTGAAGATGACCATAACGAAGAAACAAAGGCTTTTGTTGAACTAAGCAGGCCATTTTACAGATACCCGATCCATCATATATTTCAGGAAAGGGATGACGGGTTCAGAAAGAATATCATGTTGAACCGTTCGCTTTTGCTTTGCAAAACCGCGTTGGTGGCATTTAT
This sequence comes from Bacteroidia bacterium, assembly GCA_020053795.1. Classification (GTDB taxonomy): domain Bacteria; phylum Bacteroidota; class Bacteroidia; order NS11-12g; family UBA9320; genus JAGVMN01. Next base: position 621 of record JAGVMN010000044.1, read on the forward strand.
AGATGGCGATTGTATTCCGCACCGGAATTTCGTGTCGGCCTACATTAAGAATACAAAAGACGGCTGTTTTTTATCAGGCAGAAGTGTGATGCTGGGAGAAAATATCTCGGCCACAATTAAGAAAAATAAAGCCATCCCTAAACTCAGTTTCATATCTCTACTGCTATCCGACTCAAAAAAAATCAAAGAAGCTATTTATTGGCCATTTCTATCATTATCCATCAAAAATCGAGGTCTGGTGGGTCGAAATTGGGGCATTAAAAAAAAGTATCTCATGGAAGTGAACGGGTTCGACGAAGACTATGTATATGCCGGAGTGGGTGAAGATGTGGATATAGAATGGCGGTTGCTCGCTTATGGTTTGAAAAGGGTACCGATAAAAAACAAGGCTATCGTTTACCATATCTACCATCCAAGAACTTATTCTCAGACGGATATAAAAAAGAATTACGATTTACTGCATGAGAAAAGAATAACCCGTCATGTGAAGTGTTTGAATGGAATTGAGAAAATCGGGAAACTTTAGTTTCTGATATACGCCTTCTCAAAAGCATTTTGCCAGGAGAGTATTTATTCTCTGAACTATATTCGCCTCAATAACAAGCAACAGGTATATTAAATGATCCGCTGTTAATAAATACTGCATTTCTTATTTCCTTATTGATCTTTAGTGTTTTAATAAAACACAACCTGTGATGATACCCTTTCGGGTCGGGGATGAATTCGGGTTTTCTGATCTTCAGGGGAATAAGGTGGTAACACCTCAACATGACCATATCGGTTACATCTGCCAAGACAATTTCGAGTTTGACAATTACAGCACTTAAAAGATACCGTGAAGTGGGTGTGCGGCAGAATTGAATATGAGATGAGAAAAAAACCTATACTTGGGTTTTTTATAAAGGCAAAATCCTAAGGTCTTGACTGGGACACAAACACTACGAATGATTCGTCCATAATCAAACAATTACAGCTTGAGACCAATTGCTTCAAACAGGATGGTGTGGCTTCTTTCGTCATTCTCCGAAATAAGATGCAATACAAATTTATTGCACAGGACATAGAAACTGTTCTGTCATAACAGGTGCGACAAAGTGTACAAATGAAAGGCTGCCACCAAGAAGATTGATTTGAAAATAAAGGACTTGACAATATTTCCTTAATTCCTGTTTTAACACACGGAGTCAAGGATCAACAGCAAGATTTAGAGGGCTTCAAAAAGCAAGTGGCAGATCTTCATACCCTAATCAAACAGAAATGATGAGGACGCATGTTTTGTTTTTCATGTTGATCAGTTCTTTTTGCAACGGGCAAGAAGTTGAATGCTCGGTCATCGTCAATGGCGGAGGCTTTTTTAAAAACCCAACGTTATATAAGAGTCGTTCCATCGGAGAGCGTTTTGGGTGATTGGCTGCGACATCAAGCCTTGCATGCTGTCCGGTAATGATCAATCCGAAAATTTGGGTTGTATAGGAATAGCTCCACTTAACCAAACTTCTCAATAGGTTTATCTAATTCCGGCACCAGAGTATTTGTAACTTGAAAAGACATGAGCTTTGGTTTCCGACCTCAGCATTTTGAATCCGCAGGGACAAGTTGCTCTGAAACAAATCACTCTGATCTCGGGAGAAAAACTCAATATTGGTTTTCTATCTGCAAGGGTTTATATCATTAGCTGCAAGGCGAGAGGCGGAACGGCCAACATGCAGTTTGTTACGCATTGAGGTGAAATAAAAGTGTCCGCAATGATGCGATAGATTCTGTGATATAAGCCGAAGTGATTAGATTTGTGAAAAGAATCTTGATATGAAACGTCTGATCACTTTATTCTTACTTTGTAATTGCCAAGCAGGTTTCTCGCAGGAGAAATTCAGACTCGGTGTCAACCTTGACGACAACGGAGCCTTTGTCAATATTATCAACCACACCAACCGGTACAGCAAGGCACTGAGTTATGACAGCCTGGGATGGCCGGGCAGCGATTTCGATCTGGTACTCCTTGATGGCCGCCCGGCAACTGAATGGAGCGGAACCATTGACGATCCCGAAACATACCGCGTCAATTATAGCGGCACCTACAAGTGCAGTTTTGTTGGTTCCGCTAGTGTTGTAGCCACAGGGACAAGCGTGACTATTGAAAACAAAACGTATGATGCTCCATCCAACACCACATATTTTGATCTGGTGATCGGTGGTTTTCCCAATGCCAATCACGGTCTCACCTTTTTGAGTTTTACCGCTACAAGACGAACGGCTTCCGACGCACTGAATTCCGGCATCACAAAACTAAAAGTCAACCGACCGGGGTATCCGCTCAATTCTACCAAGATTTTCACCGATACGTTTATTGAACTTTGCAAAGCCGCCGACTTTTCCTGTTACCGTTATTACAACCTTCAAAATATTTGGGATGGGGAACCAGCCTATCCGCAGAAAACAAAATGGGAGAACAGAAAAACAGACCGGGACGCCAGTCAGAAAACTATGCAGGCTCTTAATGGTAAAAGGGACGGTTGGTGTTGGGAATATATTGTTGAGTTATCGAACATTTTGAAGAAGGACATTTGGATCAATATTCACATGTCCTGTGATTCTGCGTATGTCAGCAATCTGGCGAAATTCCTTAAAGACCGTCTTGATCCAACGCTTAACATTTACGTCGAAAACAGCAATGAAGTGTGGAGTCCGACTCAGGCCACCCATGGCCCTTACAATCAGGCAGAAGCCACTTTTTACAAAATAACTTTCGATCAGAACTATGCCCGCCGGACGGTTGAACTCTCAAAATGGTTCGGCAGCGTTTTCGGACCTAATGAAATTAACAAAAAAATTCGGGTAATCCTTGCAGGTCAGCAGGCTTATATAGGCAGAAGCGACAACCATTTCAACTATATCAAAAACACTTTTGGTGAGCCGAAGAACATAGTTTACGCAAACAGCAGTACGGTTTATTTTGGATCTTCCAACCCAGATAGCAACGACCCGGAAGAAATAAACAGCGGGATGAAAGAAGAAATAAACAAGCAAATAGCCGACAGTACAAACAGATCGGCACATATCAAACTATCGAGAAACTGGGGTTTGCCCGGAGGCTGTACTTCTTACGAAGGAGGGCCGCATTTGCCCGCCGGTGGGGGCACCGCTAATCTGGGCAACCAAATACTATCGCACCGCACACAGGATATGAGAAACGTTTTGGAACTGAATTATATAGAAGGCTGGAAAGAACTCGGTGGTGGCCTCGCCATGTATTTCACCCTGTCTTCGGCTTATAACAGATACGGCTGCTGGGGTCTTACCGATGATTATACAAATCCTGAAAGGAACTATAAGATGGCGGCAGTTCGAAAGATTATTGCCCAAACAGCAGGAATAGCAGTGGAGAAACAATTAAAAGACATTCGGATTTACCCAAACCCAAGCCGCGGTTCTATCGCCATACACCTTCGGAATAAATACAGAATGCAGGAGGCGAACGAAGTTCAGCTTTACAATGTTTTTGGTGAACTAGTTTTAAAAACCACTGTTGATGGTACAGAAACCATCTACATGGATATCTCTCATTTGGCAGAAGGTCTTTATTTTATTAAGATTGGTGAAACGGTGGGTCGGTTTGTGAAGTATTAAGGTTGCTGCCAATGCGACTATGATTGTCAATATGAGAAGTTGTCTTGTCATTTTAGAATTGCATAACGTTAGTTCATTCAAGAACGGATGTACTTTACATAACGTTTCATTCCCCTGTATTGGTACTTGGTGCTATCCCGACTCTATGAATAAAACCCCACGTTATTAATTTAAAATTCGTAATAAGCTACAACTATCTATAAAAGTAAAAGAATGCTTCTTTTGAATTCTTATACTATCAACCACCCTATTAAATCTTTGTACTTCGAGGCTAGTTATATCAGAAACATAAATACCATCCTCGTCAAATTGGTTTGTCGCTGAAATTCCATTGATGCATACCATTCCAAACTTACTCAAAAAAATAGAATGATTAATCTCTTGGTAGGGAACTATCCATTCTTGTAGAAATGTGTCCTTAGACCACAAAACGATCACATAGAGTGGCTCATAAAAATAATTTCGTGATCCGGTTTCAAGAAAATACAGAATATTATTCCGGGTTACATTTCTTAACTTTAAGACCTTAAATATCTCAAATGATTTGCCATCATTGCTCTTTTCGTAATTTGAAGCAATCACAATTGTTGTGTCTTCACAAACCATAATAACCTTATTTTCCTTCACACTGGATATAAACTTGACCTTATCAGTGTGGTCCAAAAACGATATATAGTCTTCTTTCGAAGAATATTGAAGTTCTTCCAAACTTACGTTTCCAATTATATCATTCTTGCTAAAACAATCCTTGGGAATTTCCCGTTGAGCAATTTTCGTTTTACAGGAAAAACCTACCACTAAAAACCAACTCAAAATAATATTGACTAATTTAGACATGACTCTATTCTTTTAACTCATGAAATAAATGGAAGAATACAGCTTTGGTTTCATCGACTATATTTCCAGATGCATCTGTTGGAACGAAAGTCTTATTGGTGTAATTGTTGGTGGTGCTTGCATACTGTCTCTTGGCAGGACCTCCTCCTTTCCATTGCCATGCCCCATTAGTTGGGTCTGAACTCGTTCCCAATTTGGCCTTTATTGTTTCGGCTATTGCAACTTCCATTTTGGGTGTATATTCTCCAGTTTTCCTAGCGTTTGCAAATGATTTTGCAAATGGACTGCCATCAAGTCCGTTAAAATATCCAGAATACATGTTCACGATTTCAGTTTTTGTTTTTTTGGTTTCAGGGTCTGTTACTTTTACGCCATGGGTCATTGACCTCTCATACATCTCCTCTTCAGAATTCCAACCTCTATATTTACTTGGGCCATGCTCTGATAAATTTTTAATCGCATGTGCATAGTGTCTCAGCAGTTGACCTCCTCCTTCTCCATACGCCCAGTTAGCCCGATTCAGCAATTGGTTCTCTGTCATTTGAAGATCGACTACTTCACCAGCAACAGTTTTTATTTGTGGATCAGGTTGCGGTCCTTGGGTACGGGCTGGGGCTACCTCTACTTGTTTCAAATCAAAGACAAGAACATTGGTATTTTCTTTATCGACCTCCTTTTTCAAATATGTTTTGACATCAGCGTCACTATATTTCTCTCCTTCTGAATTGTAATAAGCTTCCAGACCTTCCAATTCCATAGCCCAAATGACTCTATTTTCAGCAAAACAGTATGTGCTATTTCCAGGATATTTGGCCGACAAAGGGTCAACACTTAAAAACCTACCTAATCTTGCATCTTCTATCCTGTATCGGAACGACAAATGCCCCCCATCAACATCAGATATTTGATTTTCCTTTTCTTGCCCATTAAACCCGAAGCGGTAGGCTGTAGCTGAGAAAGTTCGTTCCTGAATCAGCATCCCGAAAGGGTCGAAATCGCTCACATCTCTCGGCATTCGAATAAGGTACCGTGAATCTTTCATTCTTTATCCAACCAAATTTTATAATTTATTTCATCATACTTATTCAAATTCCATTTCTTTTTTAGCCAGTCTATCATTTTATTAGCAGGCACATGTGATTCAACCATTGTGGGTCCTTCAAGATATCTCAAACGATGTTTCGTAGTAAGATAATCCAGAAATTTCATTGCACTAATAAAATCAGTTTCAGATGGCGACTTATCGTAACCTGAGAATTCTCTCACGATATCATGCAGTGGCATGTAGTCAACTTCTAAATGCTCGATACAATGAGCTTCTATTTTATCATAGTCTAACATGCCCTAATACTTTAGATTTTTAAGTGCAATACCAGGTATATCTATGTCAATCGCTCCTGAACTACCCAACTTTGCAGATTGTTGACTAACCGCACTTCTCACTCCAAAACCTCCACCAGAATTTAACTGATACCAAGTTCCAGGGTAACTTGGTTTAGGAGATAATTTTGCACCTGAGGTGATTAATCTATTAACAAGGCTTTGAGCTTCAGCCTGAGTGACCGTTCTTATTGCAACATTTTTACCTACTTGCGTTCCAATGTACATCCCACCTGGTTTCAATATAACAGAAGCAGTTTCAACTAATGAAGATGTTGTTTTTGCAAGAGTCTTGACATAGGGTCTCTTGGTTAAAATAGTAGCAACAACAATCGGAGTGATCATTATTAGGCTCTTAGCCCTCTGATTTTTTACTCCGAGCTCATCTAGTTTTTGAGCTGTATATTCAAAAATGGGTGCAAGTATTACGTCTAATATTCCCATTCCGTCAGTTCCTGCCGGGTCTGATTCATAGACAGAAATGGATGGTAATTTGGGTTCTGTTTTTTCTGGAATGTTCTTACTATTTGATCTATCATAAACATTAACTTCTCCGCCAGCTTGAAAAGACCAATTATCTTTATTCCACAATTCTTCATAAGAATAATCTTTACCTGTATAAATGCTTTTATTTTCAGGAAGAGATGCCATTTCCTTCAACGTCATGCCTGCATCTTTTGCAACTTGACCAGGTGTCTGCCCACTCTTAATCTCTTGTTTTTTAATTTGCTTTGAATCGCCAGAACCCATGCCAAGAAAATCAATCAGAGCAATCGGATTATTTGCAGCAAAAACATATGTAGATTGCCACACAAATATCATTTCCAAAGGATCAGGAGAAAAGAATTTACCCAATCTCGGATCATAAATCCTCGCTTCAAAAGCAATACAATTTCCAGCACCAGAAACTTGGTCATCCTGCTCCTTTCCATTAAACCCGAAACGGTACGCTGTAGCTGAGTAAGTTCGTTCGTTTATCCGCATCCCGAAAGGATTGGAAAATAATGACCGATTATGATAGCTGTAATTCACTTTATCAATGGTAGTTTTTTTGTGTTTTACTGACTCGCTTCATTTCGCTGTATCGAACTTTTTAATCCGGAAGTTTCGTGAAAGTTGCAGCGTTAAAAACTGTCAACTCCAAAATCGATTTGTTGCTGTAACTTTCCTTTCGTGGCACCTGGCTCCACAATAGTATTATTACTATTTTTATATTTAAAAACGTTACCTTCATCAATAATGAACTGCTTGAAAATACCAGTCGAATCAAATGCCTTTAAATTTTCCAAAAAAATATGTGAGTTCATATCACTAACCTCATCCACATGTTTTTTTTCCTTATTAAAGGTCCTTAAAGCTATTATTTCACCTTTTTCACGATATACACAAAACATGTATAACTGGAAAGTCAAAGGATCCTTATATTTAATTTGTTCTTCTTTTGTGATTGCACTCAACTCAGATATTAGGCTATTTGATTCATTAACTAAACCCAGAGAATTCAGTAAGTCATATTTGTAATACAAAGAGATCGGACTCGAATCAGAGCTTTCGATAAACTTGTCCGCAACATTAGTTGTAGAGCCTAAGTCTGTAATTAAATAAAGTTTTATCAGGTTTGCATAACAAGTTGCACAGCCGCTATCACAGCCAATTGCTTGCCAAAAAAACGCTTCTGATTTAAGAGCAATCTCACGTTGAGGATTCATCAAAAATGAATTCATATGATACAACCCACTGTCATTCAGTTGTAAACAATTTCTACTTTGGATGTTCTCCTTATCAACGGAGTCTCGATTTACTTGCTGGAAACATGACGAACAAGCAAATAGAAGTATACCAAATCTTATCTTATTGGTCATATACAAACTTACTTAAACTTAACCTTAGGTACTGAATATATTGGGTAGGCATCAGTTTGAATCCATCGTGCCGGAAATCCCGCACCGGAAGATGTCATATGCGTCCAATTGCCAAAAAAACTAATAGACATTTTTTCCTTTACTGTTCCTGGTGTGAGTGTAAAAGAGTATGAGCTCGTAGCTGTGGTCCAGTTATCCTTAGGCATCGAATAAGCATTGAATAACATGGTATGGGTAGCTTTGGCATCCTCTGTAGATATTGTAAAAGATGATACAGGAATAATAGTGTTAATCGTAGAAAATGTTGTTGTCGCAGTTACTGTTACCAACAAATTCCCATTCCCTTGTACTTGTCCTGAGGCTTGCCAATGAAATCTACCCTTAAATGGTACCGCAACCTGACGGCCGGCTGTAGCAATTCCATTCCGATTGAACGTTTCCGTTTTTATATTAAAATTTTCATATTCAATTGGCGTTGTAAAGTCAAAATACGGCTGAGGTAATGATTCGCTTGCATTACCTGCCTGCTGAGTACCTCCTCCTGTAGAAGTTGATCCATCCGGTAAACGCGGGCCAACAAATCCATTTGAAGTTGGTGCATTCTGGCTCCCAATTTCAGGAATGGATAACTTTTGACCTATTACAACATCCCCGGTCGCATTCAGGTTATTTGTTTTTATAATGAGATTTTGAAGGTTCGCTATTTGTTTATTTGATGCATCCGGGCCTAATTGACTTTTGGCTATTTTCCAAACATAATCTCCTTCAACAACAACATGAGTTTTGGTATTACTGCTCTTAGCTTCCTCGGCAGGCGGGTCACCCATTCCCATCCAGTCCAATAAAGATATTGGCGAATTATGAGCAAACACATAAGTACTTTGCCAGGGGTATTCTGCCTCAAGTGGGTCTCCTGAAAAAAACCGTCCTAATCTCGAATCATAAATCCTCGCTTCAAAAGCAATGCAATTTCCGGCACCGGACACTTCATCATCTTTCTCTTTCCCATTGAAGCCATGCCTGTAAAATGTAACTGAATATGTTCGGTCTTTAAACTCCATCCCGAACGGGTCGTAATCCGTTATTGAGACTACCTGTGCCGCGTAATAATATACATTGTCATTAACGCAAGATTGTATTCTCCTATCTGTTATAACAGCAAGCACGTTTCCGAGATGGTTCGAAAGTTCATAACGCTTCATACCGCGATATTGGTACTTGATACTATCAACCATATAAGAATAATAAGACACGCTATCTGTATGCAAAATTTCTTCCGCAAGTAACAAATTCCGTTCTACTATTCCAAGACGGCTGCTTCCGTAAATGTGGTGTTCATTCAATTTATATATCCAATGTTTGGAACCATTTTCCTCCAAAAGAGACTCAATCAACTCATTGTAGTATTGATCTCCAAAGTGGCTCTTTATAGCCGCCAACCATGAGCTTTTACTTGGGCCAGTCATTTGGATCACGGTTTTTCGCATCTCTGTCGGGCTGTTCAGTTCCAGCATGGCAATAGATATCGGTACTGTCTGCGGACAACTTGCAAATAAACTCGCGGTTTGAATATGGCTATTAATTGACTTTATGGTTTGTATTTCTCCATCAGCAACCATTCCATATGGGGGGTGCAGCTACCCGTTTCAATATCCCTGACTTCATATTTAAACAAAGCCCCAATCGTTACACCTTCTTTTGCCATTATTTCAGGTGTGGTCAATTTCCCGAATTGGGCAGAGTAATAGAGCGTGTCCCGTATTTCAACATAATCTATTTGCCTTTTTAAGACAAAATGGACATCATAAATCCCGCTGTCAATCTCCGGTATGGCTATTACCTCGGCAGGAAAAAATTTGATATCGTAGGTGCATGGGCCGCCATCTACAATGTGTCTGCCTTTGAACCATTGACATCCCACAACTAAAAGAATCAGGGAAAGCTGGGCTGATGTTCGTAACTGAGAGCTGATAATATTTGGATTCATGAAATTAGCGTTACCGGATACAAGGGAAATTTATGGGATTTCAATACCGAATCGGCTATCCATAGTAAAATCATGAGTGGGTAATTATTACCCCAAATTCTGCAAATCCACCAGTTTTTTATAGACCCCGTCTTTGGCAATCAATTCTGCATGTGTTCCCCGTTCTGCAATCTCCCCTTTTTGCAGCACGATGATTTCGTCGGCTTTCATAATGGTGCTGAGCCTATGGGCAATCACCAATGCCGTCCGGTTTTCCATCAGTTTGCCGAGGGCAGCCTGTACCCATTTCTCAGATTCGGCATCCAGTGCCGAGGTGGCTTCGTCCAAAATCAGTATGTCGGGGTTCTTCAAAACCGCACGGGCTATGGCTATTCTCTGCTTTTGACCGCCGCTTAGCTTACTGCCGCGGTCACCGATGTTGGTTTGATAACCGAGTTCCATATCTGAAATGAAATCATGTGCAAAGGCTATTCTGGCAGCTTCCTCCACATGTTCGGCATCTGTAGTTTCCATGCCGAAGGCGATATTGTTGAAGATGGTATCATTGAACAAGAGGCTCTCCTGTGTCACAATTCCCATCAAATCCCGCAGGTCTTTTACTCTGAACCCGGCAATATTCCGTCCGTCTATCAGAATTTCTCCATTGGTCGGATCGTAAAATCTGGGGAGTAAATCACCCAGTGTGGATTTGCCCGCACCCGATGCCCCGACCAAAGCAACAGTTTTTCCCTTGTGTATGGTCAGATTTATATTCTTCAATACAGGCTCGGTCTCATAGCTGAAAGAGACATTCCTGAATTCGATTTTGTCCTGAAACTTGTTTATGCTTTTGGCATTTGTTGTTTCAGTTATTTCCACCGGAACATCAATCACCTCAAAAATTCTTTCCCCAGCGACAAGGCCTCTTTGTATATTGGTTATGGCAGATGAAATACTTTTTACCGGTACCAGAATCTGGGAGTAAAGGGCAATATAGGTCAGAAACTCGCTGGCAGAAAGCTCATAGTTATTCTGAAGTACCAGCGTGCCTCCATAAATCAAAATGCCGACCACCACACTGACACCCAGGAACTCAGAGAGCGGACTGGCCAGTTCCCTTCTGTTCCACATGTATTTCAGGTTTTTACGATAAGCCTCGTTTTCCTTCTCGAATTTTTGGTTGACATATTTTTCTGCCCCGAAGGCTTTGATGATGCGGGTTCCGGTGATCGTTTCATCAATAATCCCCAGCAGGTTTCCCAGAATATTTTGCACCACTTTGGCACTCCGTCTGAGGCGTTTGGTGATCATAGAAATGATACCACCTGAAATGGGCAAAACCAAAAGTGTAAACAAAGTGAGTTCGAAGGACATGCGAAAGAGCAGAAACAAATACCCGAGGATCACCAGTGGTTCGCGAAAAATAACCTGTATGGAACTGACCACGCTGTTTTCTATTTCGTTCACATCGTTGGTGAGGCTGCTCATGAGGCTGCCCTTGTGGCTTTTGCTGAAATAACCCAAATGCAGAACCGATATTTTTTCAAAAAGTGTTTTACGAATTTTTTTCACCACATGTGTCCGCATAGAAGAGAGAACTCTTTGCCCCAGGTACTTGAAAACATTGGTTAGAAAAACCGAAATCAGAATGATAACACAAACAAACTGAAGAGCATCCACCCGGCCATTTTCTAAAGCTGTTTTGTTGAAATAGTACTTGAACAGATCGAGGACATAGTTGAGATTTAGGCTGAAATCTCCCGGATGCGATGTAGCTACTATTTTCTTTGTTTTGAACAGCACATCGAGCAATGGAATAAGAAGCGAAAAATTGACGAGGCCAAAAATGACGGCCAGCGGGGCAAAAATCAGGTAACGGGGCAAAAACCGCGAATAGGGTTTACCAAATGCCAGAAGCCTGAAATACGTTTTCATCCGGGCCGCAAGTTAAGTATTCGGGTTTTGAAAAGTGAGCCGTTTCTAAATATGTTGGATTTTTGAATATAAAAGCGAAACCATGAGACTTCAGAGAATTAATATGATTTAAAACCATAATAATCAAATAATTATGAGTTTAAGTACCTGAATGACAAAGGTTTCAAAAGAAAATGTTAACACCACTATATAAATCACATAGAGTTAGGTTATTAATTGAAAAACGTCTTGTGCGGAAAAATTATCATAAATTGGCCATCTATTAGACTTGAACAAAAAGGTTCATCAGAAAGGCCATCGAAACAAATCTTTAAAAGTTGATCTAAAAAAAGTGATGACAGTAAATCTTAAAATAAGAGCAAGTGTTGAAAATGTATTGGGTTCTATAAAGCAAAGAATGAATGAGGCATTCGGTCAAAAGGAATTGGCAGAACTACCGGAATAACAGGACTTACAAAACCACACCCAGTCTCGTCAGATTAGATTTGAACAATTTCAAAGACTTAACTTGTGAATTTGAAGCAAAGAAACCCATAATTAGAAAGTAAAATCCTACTTTTTGAACCCACATTGAAATAATAATCACCGTGTAGGATCATATTTACAGCAGAGATTTTAACGGATTTAGGACTGCGTTTATAAAAAGTCAAAACAAATGAATTTTAGAACCAGCCTAAAATTATTCCAGAATGAATTCTTTTATAAACACATCCGCAGATATTTTGGAGAATACCTCTTTGATCGCCTAACCTGACACTCTCTTTAATCTACCGGGAAGCTGGAAGAAAAGAATTCAGAAGTATGTTTAAATAAGATTGGTAAAAATCAACCTCTGAGTTTGTCTAACAAAGTATTTAATTGATCAATTTCATTCAGGTTGAGTCTTGAAACAAAGCGGTCTGTCTTTATATTCACCTTTTCTTCTATATTCGCTAAAAATGTAAGCCCTTTCTGTGTGATCGCCACATTTACCCGTCTGCGATCTTTTACATTGACATCTCGTGTTACCAATTCCTTTTTCCTTAAATTTTCAACTATTCGTGATGCATCGGACATTTTATCCAGCATACGTTCACGTATAAGTTTAACAGTTACCGCTTTTGGATATTGGCCTCTTAAGATTCTGAGCATATTGTATTGCTGAAGCGTAAGACCTAAGGATTTGAGTAATTCATTATGATAGTTGATAATCCATTTACCTGTGAATATAAGATTTACGGCAACTTTATGATAAGTATTTCTAAATGGTTTTCCTTGTTTAATGGCTACTTCAATTTTCACGATATTCGATCATACGTTTTACCGGAATTTAAGCCTCCGGTGCAGTCTTGCATCTTCATAAGAAATATGAAACAACTGAAGTAATTTAAAAAAACTTTCTCAATGGAATCATCAAAAGATTTTTGTTTCTTTTTTGATTTCACTATTCAATCATCTGATTGGGTTGTTATCTAAATATTCTTGACAAAGTTCTGTAATTGAAATGTTTAAGCTGATGAGCTATGTCATTTTGTAAATTGTTTATTTGCAGACATTTTTCTGCGAAAAGGAAGATTTTCTGAATTAAAACCAAAATACAGCCCTCAGAGCCTGTTCAAAATCTTATTACAAAATAGATTGTACTGACGCAAGGGTGTTATGAATTATATAAATGTCAAAGCACCAGATGATTTGTTTGTTCTATGAAATGGCGTTATGAAAAAAAAGAGCCATGTCGAAAAAAAAATATCCGAGTGATATTAGTATGGAGCAATTTGAAAAAAATCGTGAGGTGTTGGAAGGAGTAAGGAAGCGAATCAGGCCCCGGAAGGTAGATTTATATGATGATTTCCGGGGCGTATTGTACCTATTAAAGAGTGGTTGTCAATGACAGATGCTGCCGGGTGATTTTCCTAA
>JAGVMN010000048.1 GCA_020053795.1 Bacteroidia bacterium
CGCGATTTAATTTTATCACCGTCATTGTTGTTACCGATATGTCATCGCTATGCGACTTGGTTTTGTCGCGGTCATCATTTTACCAATATGTCATCGCTATGCGACTTGGTTTTGTCGTGGTCATCTTTGTTACCAATATGTCATCACTACGCGACTTGTTTTTTCCTGATCATTTTTTGCTACCAATATGGCATCGCTATGCGACTTGGTTTTGTCGCGGTCATCTTTGCTACCGATATGTCATCACAACGCAATTTATCTTTCTGAAACTATTACTATCAACAATGCCTTTCGGCAAGGCGATTGGCTAATTGATATATCTCAAATGCGGTTACTTTTTCAATTGGTTCTTGACCCATTCTTCTAATTCGCCGTTGTCATCAAGTTTTACGATCTTTTCTACATTCTTGTCCTTCTTTATGCCATTGCCCATTTTATATACTTTGATGACACTTTTTAGTCCTGCCAAAGTACATTTGATCTGGTCTTTTTGATCAATAGGATTTTCAATAGCATACTTAGTCCATCCACCCATAAATATTAACACAAGTTCTTTATTATTGTCAATTGAACCAAGGATACTCTCATTAAGTTCAATTGTTACGCTTGGACTACCTGTCATCCAAGCCATCAAGAAAGCATATGCATCCTTTCTCTTCTCCGGTTCTTCATTTATTGGAGTATTCTCCAGCCAATTGACACAATCAATGACATCTTTTTCGTATTTGGCAAAATCTTCGTTCTTTTTTAGCTTGTATTTTTTTGGCACTTCAAAATCTTGTGCCATTACAATTTGAGATAAAGCAAAGAATGCGGTAAGCATTAAAAATTGTTTCATGTCTTTCATATCTTCTATCATTAATTACTATTTAACCACAAACCCAAATTCACTCAGTATCTGAGCGGCAGTTTTCTTTAAAACTTCCACCTGCATGGGAACACGTGTATTAGGGAGGTTCTTTGAGTTTTGCGGCACGAGGGAGATGGCAGTTGCCACCGGCATGCCAGCTATTACTTCACCAAAAACCGTGTATGCTCCATCCAAAGTCTTTTCGCCGTTTTTGTCAACTACAATATAAAACTGAGAGCCACTGCTGGCTCGTTGCGGGTTTGTGGCATCGCCCAATCTGGCCGCAGCCAATGCTCCGAATTTGTGTTTGAACTGTGTTGAGTCAATTTCTTTTTCGACGGTATAACCTGGGCCTCCGGTTCCGTCATTCGTCCTATCCACATCTTCCGATAAAGGATCACCACCCTGTATCACAAAATCTTTGACACAGCGGTGAAACTCTGTTCCATCATAAAATCCATCGTTGGTCAATTTTAGAAAATTGGCTCTGTGCTTTGGAGTTTCTTTATAGAGCCAGATATACATGTCGCCATAGCTGGTGCTGATTTTAACTATGTCTTCGATTTTTTCAGGAACAACCGTTGATTTGTCTTCTTCTTTTTCCTTGCAAGCCTGAAGGAAAGTGGCAGCCAATAATAGCCCTGCAATGAAATATTGTTGTGTCTTCATGGAGCGAATATAGAAGACCATTTTGGATATATTCTCTACTTATAGAAAATTCGTGGAAGTTAGTTTAGTTAATGTGTCTATGAATTCTATTGACGATTATCTATCTCATTCTTCGCTTTATCGTGATCCTATCCCAAAGCGAAAGAATTAGGCAATGTTTAAAACCCATCAACCATTCAACTCATCAACTCATCAACTCATTTTTACCCAAAGCTGAACTTCGACTTCCTTCGACTCCGCTCAGGAACCACCGCTCAGTTACCTCAATTGGGCTATGTTAAAACCTATCAACCCTTCAACCTATCAACCCATCAACATTTTACTCACATTTGATCGAAGGAAAATTGGCAGAATCATTTTAATAGGCGTTTTTCGCAACTTCAATTCTATGCATGCAGCCATTTCTGGAAATATCTGAGGTTTCAAAACAATACGCCACCCATCTTGCTCTGGACAAAGTCAGTTTTTCTGTTCCCGAAAGTGCCATCTTCGGGTTACTGGGACCTAATGGAGCAGGAAAAACAACCCTTATTCGCATTATCAATCAGATAACTGCCGCCGACACCGGTGAGGTAAAACTTAAAGGGGAACGTTTGCACCCCGGTCATATTTCTATGATTGGTTATTTACCCGAGGAACGGGGCCTTTATAAAAAGATGAAGGTGTTGGATCAGGTCATCTATTTTGCTCGATTAAAAGACGTACCGGCCCATGACGCCAAAAGAATTGCGAATGAATGGATGGAGCGTTTTAGTATTTCGGATTGGAGAAACAAAAAGGTAGAAGAACTCTCCAAAGGTATGCAGCAAAAGATTCAATTCATAACCACTGTCATTCATAAACCAAAACTGATCATTTTAGATGAACCTTTCAGTGGATTCGACCCGGTGAATACAGAGTTGATTAAACAGGAAATAACCAGGTTGAGGGATGAAGGAGCCACGGTCATTTTCTCGACACACCGTATGGAATCGGTGGAGGAAATTTGCGATTTTGTTGGGATGATCAACAAGTCGAAAAAGGTATTGGAAGGTTCGGTTCGGGATGTAAAAGAGAGCTATCGTGAAAATAAAATTGCCATAGAATTTAGTGGTGCATTAAATGGAACCATACCCGCTGCCCTTGAATCAAAAAAGTTGCCCAATGGCAATATACAGAATGTTTATGATTTAAAACCGGACGAGCCCATGATGAATATCGTTTCTGCATTGGCAGCAAAAGTGCACATTCACTCATTCCGCGAGATGGTTCCCAGCATGCACGATATTTTCATCAAACTGGTACAGGAAAAAACGGCATGAACAAAATATTACTCATAACCAGAAGAGAATACATTAGCCGGGTGAAAAAGAAATCTTTTTTGCTTATGACCATTTTGGGGCCCATACTCATTGCTGTTTTTTATGGGATTATGATCTATATAGTGGTTAACGACGAATTGGGGCAGGAGAAAAAAGACATTGCGGTGGTTGACAGGCAGGGCATTTTCAAAGAACGAATGGAGTCCACCGATCTGATGAACTTTATTTATTCAGATAGCACCATTTCTTCAGATCCGACCAGTTTGACTAAATTTTATGGTGTTCTCGAGATTCCGGTTTCAAAGAACGATGGCAATACTGTTTCTGCCAGTTTCCGTTCGCGTGAAAATGTTTCCATTCAGGTGAAAGAAATTCTCGAACGCAAAATGGAAACGGCCCTTGAGAAATATAAAATGGAGCAATTTGGCATTTCCAAAACCTTATTGGATAGTGTGAAATCAGAAGTCAAATTACAAACACTGAAGATAGACCAAACCGGAGAAGCCAAAGACAGCAGCACTGAATTGTACACGGTACTGGGTTTATTTTTGGCCGCGGCCATCTACATTTTCATTTTCCTCTATGGTGTGCAGGTGATGCGTGGTGTTATTGAAGAAAAAACCAACCGCATTGTTGAGGTAATTGTCTCTTCGGTGAAACCTTTTCAGTTAATGATGGGAAAAGTGTTAGGAATTGCCATGGTTGGGCTAACGCAAATCATTATATGGGTTGTCCTGAGTGGCATATTGATTACGGTCATATCAGTATCTTTCAGTTTGGATAGCCTTCCGGATGCGGAGCAACTGGAACAACTGGAGCAAAGCGGACAAGCCGTTCCGATTTCCGGCATACAAGGTCTGTTGAGCAGTGTCACCAGCCTCAATTTCCCGTTGATTATTCTAACTTTTTTGTTCTATTTTGCCGGAGGTTATTTGTTGTACAGTGCCTTGTTTGCGGCAGTGGGTTCGGCTGTTGACAGTGAAACGGATACCCAACAATTTATGTTGCCTATTACCTTACCTTTGGTTTTTGCTTTTGTGCTTTCTTCTTCGGTAGTTCTTCGCGATCCCAACGGCACCCTCGCCTTTTGGTTATCCATGTTTCCTTTGACCTCACCTGTTGTCATGATGGTTCGTCTGCCATTTCTTTCTATGCCGGAACAAAACTGGGAACTGGGTTTGTCTATGGTATTGCTTATTGGCACTTTTATTCTGACTATTTGGCTGGCCGGCAGAATCTACAGAACCGGAATTCTGATGTATGGAAAAAAGGCTACCTACAAGGAATTGTTCAAATGGCTCTTCTACAGATAAGGCATTGACCTTTTTATTCAGGAGATATAGAACGCGGCATTTTATTTGCCAAAAAAAAATATCATAGCCTTAAAACTTGCTTTCGGAGTTATTAAGTGTTTATTTCGATAGTTAATTGCAGCCGTATGAAAAAAATCTACTTTAGCCTTTTATTAACCCTTACCGCCACCTTGCCATTCCAACTTTTCGGGCAAGATTCACTTAACAATTTAAAGACTATTTTGCGGGAACACAGCGATGATGTGGAGTGCATAGCCTACTCGCCCAGCGGCAAATTTATCGCCACCGGAGGTTGGGACAATACCATCAGGGTTTTTAAAGTTGACAGCACCATTGAATGGTGGGGAACCCTTTACGGGCATGGGGCTGCCGTTACCTGTCTTACTTTTAGCAAAGACAATAAGAAACTTCTAAGTGGAGGAAAAGACGCCCGTGTAATTTTTTGGGAAATGGACACCTTCCTGAACTTCGAAAAAAAGTTTGAATACAAGCCACATGCTTCGGGCATCACAGCCCTGTTGATTGACCCGGGAATGCGGACTATCTATACAGCAGGTAACGATGGCAGGTTTGTGATTTATGACATTGCGAAAAAAACGGAGAAACGTTTCGACAACAAAATACCGATTAATGCTATGGCCCTCAGTACAGATAAAAGATTCCTTTTTATAGCTGATAATAGCACTACCCTGAAACAGTATGACATGAAGGGCACTTTGATAAAGAGTTTTGTTGGCCACAGCGATTTTCTGACATCAGTGGTTTACGCTATCAACAATAAATATATCATTACCGGAAGCCTTGACAAAACGGCCATTGTTTGGGATTTGGCAAAAGCCAAACCGATCAGAACCATTAAGGGTCACGACTGGAACGTGACTTCTTTGTCTTTGAGTACAGACGGCAAATATCTCGTGACAGGTTCTACGGATGGAACGTCAAGATTGTGGGATGCAGAAACGGGAACCCTGATTCAGGCTTTTTCGGGTATAGGCAATAATGTGCGTTGTGTGGCTATAAGCCCCGATTGTCAGCAGATTGGTTCGGCATCTTACGAAGAATCTTCCATTGAACAAGGGTATGGAGCGGTTATTTGGAACTCAGGAATCCAGATTGCAAAAAAAGCTGTTGGTACAACACCCGGAGCTAAAAAGCCACCAGCGAAATCAGGCCCTGCACCAACAGGAAAAACAACGGCAAAACCTGTTGCGGTGCCGGTTTCTGATTCAAAGAAGGTGATTAAGAAGACAGAAGAAGTAGAAATATCAATAGAGGAGAATCAAAAGTAAACACAATTACGAATTTCTCTTAATCATTGACCGTTAACCATTAACCATTAAAAAAGTGTCTCAAGACAAGTTTGAATCTTTAAAAGCACCGGAGCCGGTTGGTTCTTACCCACACGCCCGAAAAGTTGGGAATTTACTGTTTCTTTCAGGTGTCGGACCACGTGAAAGGGGAAGAAAAAAAATACCCGGAGTGGAGTTGGATGAAGCTGGCAATATACTTTCCTATGACATAGAAATTCAATGCCGCTCTGTTTTTAGAAACATCAGATACATACTGGAAGATGCCGGAAGCAGTTGGAATAAGATCGTGGATGTCACCGTTTTTCTCACCAATATGAAGGATGATTTTCAAACCTATAATCGCATTTATGCCGAATACTTTAAAGACAACCAACCCTGCCGAACGACTGTTGAAATTAATAAGTTGCCTACCCCCATTGCTATTGAACTGAAAGTGATTGCCTTTGTTTGATTGGTCATCCAAAGTCAGTATAACAATAAATGAAGTATCTTTTTGTCACAGTTTTAACCTTATCTTCTAAAAGACTGATTCAGTTAAACTGACCTTTTTGATTACTATGGAGTTTGTAAATTGTAACAGTTATTAATATCTTAAAACGAAATCCGGCTCCATTTAATCCGAGATAAAATCCGCACACGCGACAACAGGTTTTACACCGCGTTTATACAGGAGATTTTTGTGGCATCATTTAACGTCTTAAGCCTACATTCATATGAGCATCAGGACTAAAGCACAGCTAAACACCATTTCTGTTCTCCGCTTTGAAACGGTGTTATTGTTCACCTTTGTGGTTGGTGATTCTAATGACCCGGATGCAAGAGCCAGGCGTAGAGCCAATCAACATGATTTTATCCGGAGTGCCATTGGTTTTCAATCCTAAAGCAAAGCAATTTGTGTTTGACTTGTAAACCACAGAAAGTGAAAATATGGACAGAGAAATCTACCCAACCATTACCTTTGGACATCCAATTTGTTAGCTATCGGCTCCATAACCATGTTTCTCAATAGTCACTCATGTTTTAGTTTGAAATATGGAACGCTAAGCGTTGAAGAAGTGTTACGTCAGGCAGTAAAGAATGGAGCATCAAAACTGGCACTCACTGACATCAACAATACCTCTGGATGTTTGGAATTGGTTCGCAGATCCGGCCAAACAGAGATTCAGCCTGTTTTAGGCATTGATTTTCGCAATGGCGTTCAACAGCACTTTGTAGGTTTAGCCAAAAACAATGAAGGTTTTGCAGATTTGAACAGGTTTCTTTCTGCCCATCTCCATTCCGGTGAAGCTATCCCGGACATAGCTCCCAACCTTGAAAATGCTTTCGTCATTTATCCTTTCGAAAAACTCAATACTTTGGAATACCAGAATTTAAAGCTGAATGAGAATTCTTTTATCGGTGTTCAATTGAGTGATCTTTCGCGACTTCGATTTTCTTTTCTTTTAAAGCATCCCGAAAAATTGGTACTGATGCATTCCTGCACTTTTGTGGGCAAAAGAGATTTCAACGCCCACAGGCTTTTAAGAGCTATTGCCAACAACACCCTTTTGAGTAAATTGCCTTTGACAGAACAAGCCAATCCTGAACATATATGGATGGAAACAAAAGAACTGGAGCGATTGACGGGAGATTTTTCTTTTTTGACCAAAAACGCAGAAAGACTTTTAAATCAATGTTCCATCAACTTTGATTTTAGCCCAAACAGGGTGGGTAAAAATCCTAAAACATACACCGGAACTGAAGAAGGGGACCTGAAATTAATCAGAAATTTATGCCAAACGGGGTTGAAATACCGCTATCCAAATCCAAACCAGGCAATCCATTCGAGAATTGAAAAGGAACTTGATATAATCAGGCAGAAGGGTTTCATTTCTTATTTTCTTATCAATTGGGATATAACAAGATATGCAGCAGACAATGGTTATTTTTACATTGGCAGAGGATCGGGTGCCAATAGCATAGTTGCCTATCTGCTGCAAATTACTGATGTGGACCCTATAGAACTTGACCTATATTTCGAGCGTTTTATTAATCTGTATCGCCAAAACCCACCTGATTTCGACATTGACTTTTCATGGAAAGACCGGGACAATATAACCCGATATATTTTTGAACAATTTCCGAATACCGCATTGCTGGCCACTTACATTACTTTTAAAGACAAATCTGTCATCAGGGAATTGGGTAAAGTCTTTGGATTACCCAAAGAAGAGATAGACCTTTTAAGTGAGGGCAGAAAAACGCCCCGAACATTGGACGAAATATCCAAATTGGTTTTGAATTATGGCAAACTGATTCAAAACCTCCCGAGTCATTTGAGTATCCATTCAAGCGGAATAGTGATTTCAGGTGAACCCATTCACAATTTAACCGCCACATGGATGCCGCCAAAAGGATTTGCCACCACACAATTTGATATGGAGATAGCCGAGGATGTGGGGCTTTTTAAATTCGATATACTGAGCCAGAGGGGTTTGGGAAAAATAAAAGACGCTGTACAATTGGTTAGTGAGAATCAACCGGATGAACCACCCATAGACATACATGATATCAAACGATTTAAGGAAGATAATAAAATAAAAGCACTGCTGAGCAAGGGTAAGGCTATTGGCTGTTTTTATGTAGAGTCTCCCGCCATGCGGATGTTGTTGAGTAAACTGAGGGTAGATAATTATATGGCTCTTGTGGCCGCAAGCAGTATTATTCGTCCCGGTGTTGCTAAAAGCGGGATGATGCGTGAATACATACTTCGCTACAGAAATCCCGAACGAAGAAAAGACGCACATCCTGTTTTACTGGATATTATGCCCGATACATTTGGTGTGATGGTATATCAGGAAGATGTGATAAAAGTAGCACATTATTTTGGGGGGTTATCGCTGGTTGAGGCAGACATGTTGAGACGCGGCATGAGTGGGAAATTCAGATCGAGGCAAGAGTTTGCTGCTGTTCGGGAGCGATATTTCGAGAGTTGCAGAGAACAGGGACATCCTACCGAATTGTCAACAGAAATTTGGCGGCAGATTGAAAGTTTTGCGGGTTATGCCTTTGCCAAGGGCCATTCAGCTTCTTATGCCGTAGAAAGTTATCAAAGCCTTTTTCTGAAAGCCGGTTATCCGCTTGAATACATGGTGGCCACACTAAACAATGGCGGTGGCTATTATCGCCCGGAATTGTATGTCCACGAAGCAAGAATGAATGGGGCTGTCATACATCCACCCGAAATAAACCTCAGCCAAAAACGGAATATGATAAGTGGAAAAGAAATATTCCTTGGCTTTGGGATGCTGACGGGTTTTGAAGATGAATTGGCAGAAAAAATTGCCTGCGAAAGAATTGCAAATGGCCCTTATGAAAATCTGGATGATTTTATAGACCGCACGCTGATTGATATCGAGCAGTTGAGCCGTCTTATAAGAATTGATGCTTTCAGAGGATGGGGCATTAACAAAAAAGTTTTACTTTGGAAGGCTCATCAGAAACTCAATGGAGTGCGTCCAAAGAAAGGCCAGATTCCCTTGTTTAAAAATCCACGAAAAGAATATTCTTTGCCACAACTAAGCCATTCTAAAATCTCCGATATTTATGATCAGATCGAACTTTTGGGATTTCCGATTTGCAATCCTTTCGACTTAATTTTAGACCCACCCGAAAAATATGTTAAAGCATCACAACTGCATACCTGCATTGGGAAAGTAGTGACCATTGAGGGCTACCTAATCACCATAAAAAGTTCCAGAACTTCGAATGGGAAGGGTATGTATTTCGGAACATTTATTGATTATGACGGATATTTTATTGATACGGTGCATTTCCCGCCTGTTGCCCAATTGTATCGTTTCAGTGGTCGGGGTGTTTATAAAATTACAGGAAAAGTGGTGGAAGAATTTGACTATTTGAGCCTTGAAGTTGAACGAATGGAAAAGTTTGCCATGATACCTGATCCGCGATTTGAAGATGAGAGAATAGCATCAAAAGTCAAACTTGGGCAGGGCAAAATTGAAGTGGGTAATTCTAAGTGAATGTAATCATGCAGGACACCAGGTATCCTAAAGGCCGGGGAGCAGGGTTAAACACTGACAACCGTTTTCTTAAAGGAAGTTTCATGCCTGAATTTGAAGATGCCGAATCATTTTACGATCATGAAGAACTGAATAGCCATACCACCTTTACACAGATTTTTCCTAAAACCATTGTCAATAAAGTAGAAAGCCCTGATGTAGGTATGGAATTTTCCTTAAACCCATATCAGGGTTGCGAGCATGGCTGTGTTTATTGTTATGCCCGACCAACCCATGAGTACTGGGGATATAGTGCCGGCCTTGATTTTGAACGAAAAATATTAGTGAAGCATGACGCCCCAATACTGTTGGAACAACTGTTAAACAAAAAAACCTGGAAACCGCGAACAATTGTCCTTTCGGGCAACACCGACTGTTACCAACCCATAGAATGAAAGCTTGAAATAACCAGAAAGCTACTGGAAGTGTTTCTAAAATACCGCCATCCTGTTGGCATCATCACCAAGAATGCTCTTATTCTCCGTGACTTGAATATTTTAAAACCCCTGGCAGAAATGAATTTGGTTCGTGTCATGATCTCTATTACAACAGCAGATGAATCTCTTAGACGTGTTTTGGAACCAAGAACGGCATCGGTTAGTCAAAAACTAAAAACAATTCAAACGCTTTCAGAAGCGGGTATTCCTGCGGGGGTTATGATGGCCCCGGTCATACCATCGTTAACAGATAGTGAGATTCTGCCCCTCGCAAAAAAAGTTTCGGAGGCAGGTGCATCTTCGCTTAGCTATACCATCCTGCGGCTAAATGGACCATTGGCCGAACTTTTTGAACACTGGCTTAAAACACATTATCCTGATAGAGCCGAGAGAATTCTGAGTCAGGTCAAATCAGTTCATGGCGGACAAGTGGCCGACAGTCGGTTTGGAGCAAGAATGAGAGGAGATGGCGAAATAGCCGAAATCATCAGGAAGCAATTTCAAATAGCCAAAAACAAGTACTTCGCTAAAGAAGAATACCCCAAACTGAATTTGACTTTGTTCAAAAGGCTGGAGAAAGCAGGTGATCAATTGAGTTTGCTGTAAAGGACCTGAATGAGATTAGTCAAAACAAACCGCTGATTTGATTATAATTGTTATGATTTCCCCTTTATTTGAAGTCTTCTAAAAAAGTTTAAATGACTTGGGAAAAAGCATGGCATTGGTTCAGAAGATTGGATTATCGGTTTTATTTGTATTTCCTGATTCCAATATTGTTGATACTGGCTCATTTCCCCTTCTGGAACAACGATATATGGGGCTATCATGACTGGCGACAATCGGAAACCCAAACGGTTACAGAGAATTTCTACGAGGAGGGTATGAATATTTTCTATCCACGTCAAAATAACAGAGGTAGCGGAGATGGTTTGCATAGGATAGAATTCCCGCTTTATCAATGGGTTAATGCAGTACTATTCAAAATGTTTGGGCATCAAATACTGGTTACCCGAATCTACTCCTTCTCTATTGGGCTATTCACTATTTGGGGATTCTACTGGCTAATTATATTATTAAATAAGAGAAAAAAAATAGCACTCATAGCGGCTTGGTTATTGGCATGGTCGCCTGCGTTTTATTATTACCAGATAAATCCAATGCCATACAATATGGCCTTCTCTTTTGCAGTATGGTCATTGGTCTTCTTTGTACGATGGCAAGTGTTGAAAGGAAGCCTAAATTTAATTCTTTCGCTTGGCTTATTATCTCTGGCCATTTTGGTTAAACTACCTTATATTATTTTCTCAACTTTTCTACTAACCTCCTCGTTCCTGACCTTGATAAAGGGAGAAATTGACATTAAAAAATCATTGGGTTTCCTTTTTGGATTTGGCATGAGTCTTTTGCCTGCCTTTCTTTGGTACCGGTTGTCGTTCGGCAATATAGACTTTTCAGTTGTAGAAGGATTGTTTGGCAACTCTTTACACCAATGGCCTGAATTGATAAGGACCATCTGGTTTAATTTTAGGGTGACTTTTCCATTGATTCTGTTAAATCAGGGAGCTATAGTTGCCTTTTGGATTGGGTTGGTAATAATTCTTTTTGAAAAGAAATTTCGTCATAAATGGTTTAAGTCTCTGTTGGTCTTGGCCATTACAGTTTCCGGATATTATATTTTTGAAATCAAACCAATAGGCACGAATCATGATTATTATTTGTTCCCTTTTTTGCCTTTGATGATGATCATTGCGGCACTTGGAATAGAAAAGCTCTTAAAGTTGAGATGGATACTTACCCGACTGCTTGCTTTGGGAATGCTCATCTCAATGCCTTTTTATGCTTATAATCAAATAAAGGACCGCTTGGATTTGGATAAATGTATTTACTATAGTTGGTTTCTAAAGGATATTGACTCCTTCAAAAGCGAATTCCTGAGAAGTCACTCGTTGTTGTTGGTTTTGATCCGACGGGGCATTTCTATTTGTATCATCTGAAACGCAAGGGTTGGGCAATTAATGGTGACGAAGATTTAAAATCTTTTGATATGGCTGCGGCTGTCGCTTCAGGGGCAGAGTACCTTATCTCAAATAATAGGGTCATTGATGAAGTGAGTTTCAACATAACACCATTTGTTGGCGATTCTCCATACGAAATTTATGGAACCAGATTATTAACGCTCAAAAGGTCCGCGAATCATGAAATGAAGCTCATTAAACCTTAATTGCTTCCATAGAAACTGACAATACTTTTTAATAAGAATATTATATTCAAAATATTTGCTTTATAATCGTACCGAAATATAACCAAACCATTATTCCTATGAAAACATCAACTCTAATTATCAACCTGATTTTAATTACAGTAGTCGGAATCTCGACACAAAGCTGCAAAAAAGGTGAAAATGATCCCTTCCTGTCTTTTCGATCCAGAGATGGTCGGCTGACAAGAAGTTGGAGTCTAACTTCTATTGACGAAACTAAAACCACCAATACAAAAAATGGGGGGATAACGATAACATCTGTTACTACTATAACATATTCGGATGGTGTCAGAAAAACAGTTCAGGATAATAATCCCTCAATAACTGATAATTTCACTTTTGAAATAACTTTTGACAAAAGGGGAATTGTTACTTTTAAACTCGCGAAATTCGACGATAAAGGTAAATCGTCCGGTGTTTATGAAGGAGCGGGCCGTTGGACCTGGAAGGATACCGACAAAAGAAAATCAACAGTTTTCCTGTCTTTTGATGAAGTTGAAGTGGATAAGATATTTGGAGGTGATTGGGATGTGGATCAACTCAAGAAAAAGGAGTTGATATTAAAAAATAGTTTTACCAGCAAATTGACATTGGGTTCAAATTCCTCTGAAACCGTTTTTTTAAGCCTTTATACATTTACTGAGATTTAATAAACAATTACCATTAATCGCAAAAGAACAGCCATTCTTATGACTGTTCTTTTTTTTGCAATAAGCCCATGACAGGCTTTATAGAAGTCAACAGGTTATTTCCTGAATTTTGATATAACTGTTTCCAACAGATTGCTTATTTGCTCATTGATTTCTTTTGAAATTTTTAATCTGTAAACCAATGAAATATAGAGCATCCCCAAAATAAGACACCGCAAAGCTGTATCAATTATTGGATGCCCCATTTGCGGGATAAACCAATTAAGTCCAAACAAAGCGAGCATTAGAAACAAAGTGTGCAGTATCCCTTTGTTCAATGGGGTGAACTTAAAACGCCATGCCAGAAAAAGGTGCATAATGCCATGAACAACAACCGTAGTGAGCAGAGTCGCAATTGCAGCACCTGTAATACTGAATCTGGGTATAAAGTATAGGTTTGTTGAAACGCTTACAAGAGCGACCACTATAGAGAAGAACAAACCGAAGCGAAAATATTTGAAAGTAAGAATAGAACTGTTGAGTCCGGAAATCATTTCAACCAGTTTGGCAGCACCAACCAAAATAATTACAGAACCACCAATACGATATTCTTCACCATTGGGCATAACAGAGAAGAGGTTGTCAATATTTGAAACTACCAATAAATAAATCAAAGAACTGATCAAAAACTGGATAGCAGATGTCCTTGTAGCAATGTCTTTAACCTTTACGAAATCTTTATTGCTAAGAGATTCCGCCAGAATAGGGGTTGTTACTGAAATGATAGCCCTATGCGGTGAATCAATAAACAAGGCAACAAACAGGGTGATCCTCCAAATACCATTGCTGGAAAGACCCTCCTGCGACCCTAATACCAGACTAACAACACTTGCAACTATAATTCCGCACCAGGTACTGATTCCCGTGTAAGTTGTGAACAAAGCAATTTCTCTCCTGAAAGATTTGGTAATTAACCTGAAGTCAGGCTTAAGAGAGATTTCAATCCTTTTTCTGGCATAAAGAAAATTGGCTACCAAAGCAATGAGGTAAATGCCAATTTGTAAAACCACCAACAGATGAAATTCAATTAAATCAAAATAAAACAAAATTAACGAACTAATAACCAACACTCTCATCATTACTTCACGAATCAGTTTCGGAATGACGATTCGGTTGGTCAAAGAAGATACTGTTTCGAAATAAATTAAGAACAAGGTGAAGAAAGTAAGAGGGAATATCCAATTGAAATATTCTATAAACAGGGGCGAATTGCTGTATTTAGACACAATCTCGTCCCTGAATATTAACACTATTAGGGCAGTAATAAAAAAACCAATTAGTGACTGAGCAATTGTTAAAAAAAAGAAACCATTATGTTTTTTTCCGGCATCTTTAAAATATGGAAAAAATTTTACCATAGTGAAACTTACTCCAAGTTGAGCGAAACTCGAAAAAAGAAGGGCAACATCAATGAGCAATCCCAAAAGCCCGATCTGAGTTGATGTCAATACCAAAGGGAATAGAAAAACGACATTAAAAGCACCTAACAACATTCCTATGTAGTTGACAATGGTGGCTTTAAAACTCTGACGGATTATGATTCCCATTTTGTTTTATATAGTATGTTTTTGAGTAAGAAGATCGAAGGATATTATTTGTTTGTCAGTTGCATTTGTGGTTTCCATGTGGTTTCCTTTCAAGGTTCAATTTTAAACAATCCACTCTTATATTTCTCAGAGTTTTATCTCAGCCATTCAATTGTAATTCAATGAAAGCTATATTAATTAACCATAGAGTTACTTTTTTTTGTCACAATTGCGAATAGTGTGGAAAATTGCATAGATTTGAGTCAAAATTGTAGCGTATGAAATTAGCTTTACCCACCTTTCTTCTTCTTATTTCTCTTAATGAAACCTCACTATCCAAGGGGTCCATTTTTGATTTCACCGGAGATAAATTGAATGGAGCAGGCACTTTACCAGATGATAGTTGCAAGAACTTTAATGTAAAAATACTTGATAAAAAAAATGTGGCCTGCTATGGTGAGTCAAACGGATCTATTGTTGTTTCTTCAGATAATGCAGCGAGTCCGGTGTCATATTTTTGGAATATTCCGGGTAGCACTGACAGTTCGCTGATTAAAGTCAGAGCCGGATGGTATGACGTGTTGGCAATAGATAAGCGTGGTTGCAGAGACAGTTTAGCCATTTATGTTTCAGAGCCTTCGATGTTGTATGGTTATATCATTTCTGCTATTGATGTTTCGTGCCGAGGTTCTAACGATGGAAAGGCAACACTTTCTGTGAATGGGGGCACGCAACCTTACAACTATTCATGGAACACAAACCCAAAGCAAACAGGGTCAACAGTTTTCAATCTGCCCAGAGGATATTTTATAGCCAAAATTTCTGATGCCAACTTATGTTCAACATTTGTTGCGGTTAATATTGACGAGCCACCACCATTGAATATTAGTGTGACAAATATGGAAGGCGTAAGTTGTTACGGCGGAAACAATGGTCAGGTAAGCGTTAAGGTTTGGGGAGGAATCCCCTCGTACGAGGTAGTTTGGAACACAACACCGAATCAAACAGGGTTAAGTCTGAGCAACCTGAAAAGCGGCGTTTACAGAGTCACAGCTACCGATTCTGTAAATTGTGTGATCAGCACCCAGATTCAAATCACTGAACCGCCTCCTCTGACTTTTTCCATAGACAGCATCAGACAGGCAAGTTGTCCGGGTTCTAAAGACGGGTCAGCATTTTTTACTGTTAACGGAGGCACAACGCCTTATCAATATATTTGGAATTCTACTCCGGTTCAATATACCCCCAAAGTAATCGGCATAAAAGCGGGTAACTATATGGCCACACTGGTAGATGCCAATGGTTGCAGGGTTCAGGAATCACTCACAATATCGGAGCCTGAGAAAATAAAAGCCACCATTGTGACAACAGATGTTAGTTGTTATGGTTTGAATGACGGCGTTGCAGGAGTGGCGGTTGGCGGAGGTATGTGGCCATATTCAATCCGTTGGAATACGACACCCGCACAAACCGGTTATTCTGCAAACAATCTGAAAGCAGGATTTCATCAGGTAACAATTACCGATAAGAATAATTGCAGTCTGGAAGAATATTTTGTTATTGACGAACCTTCCCGCTTAGATGTTTCAGATATTTTTTTACTGAACGCTTCCTGCTTCAACCGCAACGACGGCAACGCCGTCATTCGCCCCAAAGGCGGCCAGAAACCCTATGCCTTTTATTGGCAAACAACGCCCGTACAAACAACGCCCGAAGCCAAAGACTTATTTGCGGGTACATACAAAGTATGGGTTTTTGATGCCAATAGTTGCAGCGATTCTGTTGAAATTACCATTGCCCATCCCGACAAACTAAAGGCGTTTATAACATCGAAAAAAGATGTTTCTTGTTTTAATTTCTCAGATGGAAGAATTGAGGTAAATACTTCAGATGGCGTAAAGCCGATTCGATACGCCTGGTCCAATGGATCAACTGACTCCAAAATCGAAAATATAAGGCAAGGACATTACCAAGTAATGATTACGGATGGCTGCATGGATACCATAGTTCTATCAGCCAATATTGAACAACCATTACCTTTTAAAGTCTCAGATATTTCGGGTCCGAAAATAAGTGCTGTAGGATTAACTGAAACCTTTAGCATTACAGAGAATGTCGGTTGGTCTTATGTTTGGGGTGCTAAGAACGCATCACTTGTCAATGCAAATGGGAAAAATGAGGCAACATTCAGGTTTCAAAATCCATCGGAGTCAAGAATATTCCTGACGGTTACTAATGAATCAGGCTGTAAAGACACCTTGAATCATTCTGTGAAGTTATTTAACGACTGCTTTCAGATTTTCCCAAACCCCTCTAGGGGAGCTACTTCAATCTTCGTACCTATCGCTGATGGACAGCGGGTCATAGAAATAGTCAACACTATGGGTGTGGTAGTAAAAAGTTTTGTGGCAGAAAGGCTCAATGAAATTGATTTATCCGATTGGCCCGGCGGGCTTTATTATATTAAAGTAGATGCCTGCATGTTGAAATTTATGAAGGAGACGGGTTGGGATAATTGATAAAAACTTAGGATGACACAATGAACTTGCATTACAAATAATAGTCGTAATGAAAAGTATCCCGTTCATTTTGGCATTTCTCGTTGCCGGTATGGCATTCGGAGTTGACAAGCCAAAGGTTCCTCAACGGTCTTCAGGTTTTGTGGAAAACAAAGGACAGATCATAGACCAGAATGACCAACTGAATCCGAATGTACTGTTCCTGTTGCCGGGCAAAGGTTTGAATGTCCAGTTGCGAAAGTCCGGTTTTTCTTACGACATTTATGAACCGACCAACAATGCAGATAGTATCGTTGGTTTTCACAGGATTGATATAGACTTTGAGAACATGAACCCCTTGTTTGAAATAGTTACAGAGAAACCCTCCGAGGATTATCTGAACTATTACACCACCGGAGCTCCGGAATCAGGGGTCACTCATATCAGAAGTTACGAGCAGGTCACTTACCGCAATATCTATCCCGGGATAGATATAATTTTTTATTCATCTGAACTTGATCAAACATCAGATTTTAAATATGATTTTGTCGTTCACCCAGGGGCTGAAGTTGACCTGATAAAATTGAAGTATTCTGGGATTAATGGGATTAATGTTTCAAATAATGAACTGCATTTGCTGACCAGATTCGGAGCCTTTGTGGAGAGAATTCCCCAGACGTATTACAAAGAATCAAAGAAAAAAGTGGACTTAATTGTTAGGCTGGAAAACCAAATTGTGACCTATTCAATTGAGTCAATAGAAGTAAACATGACCCTAATTATTGACCCTTATCCGGAACGTAAATGGGTGACTTACTATGGCGGCAATGGTTATGACGCTCTCCGAAACGTTACTTGCTCTAAGGACGGAAAATCGCTGTATGCTGTTGGATGGACAGAATCTTCTTCCAACATTGCAACCTCGGGGGCATTTCAAACCTCCAGAGTGGCAATGGAGGACGGATTTGTTGTAAAAATGGGTAAGGCGGGCAATCGAATCTGGGCGTCATATATGGGTGGTTCCAATAATGACCGCCTTTACGATCTGTCTGCTGACAATACAGGTAATATTTATATTTGTGGCGAGACCTATTCGAATAACTTCCCGACTTCATCCGGAGCAATGCAAACTTCCCGGGGAGGAGGTAATAACGATGCAGTGATAGTGAAGTTTGATTCAACCGGGAGCCGAATATGGTCAACCTTGTATGGAGGCAACGGCTGGGACGAGGCATACAGGATTATTGTAAGCCGAACCAATCATATATACATTGGGGGGAAAACATCAAGCACAAATGTTATCGCTACAAGTGGTGCTCACCAAACATCAATGGGTGGTTCAGAGGATGGTTTTCTAACAAAGTTAAACACAAGTAATGGTTACAGAATTTGGTCAACGTACTATGGTGGGTCTCAACAGGATTACCTCAATGGGTTATCTGATGACAATAGTGGAGCCACAGATTTTTTTATCACGGGGTTAACTTATTCTTCAAACAATATTTCAACTACTGGGGCTTATCAGGCGTCCTTTGCAGGTGTTTATGATATGTTTCTCTGTTATTTTGATAGTTCGGGCAAGAGGAAATGGAGTACATATTTCGGTGGTACAGCTGAGGACTATGGCACTGGGATGGCTTGTGATTCCATAGGAAACGCTTATATATATGGGTACACCACATCAACAAGTGGAATTGCAACGGCTGGTGCACATCAAACTTCCAGGTCGGGTCCTCAAGATATTTTTATGGCTAAATTTAACAAATCAGGACAACGATTGTGGGGTACATATTACGGTGGAACGGGTTTAGAGGTTATTTACCGGGCCGATGTCTATTTGAGGGGGTTTTTGGTCATAACGGGTTATACTTCTTCAGTAAACGGGATATCAACCAGTGGTGTGTGGCAAACCAGCAATGCCGGTGGTGAGGATTGTTTTATCGCAAAATTCAATACCCAGGCCGGTAAGCGAATATGGGGGAGTTATTTTGGTTCGACCGGAGACGATCGAATACTCGGAACCTCATTAGTAGATTACAGTATTTATGCAGTGGGTGTGAGCACATCAACTTCTGGATTTGCAACTTCCGGGGCACATCAGACTAGCAATAACGGGGCATGGGATGCTTTCATAGCCCGATTTGAAGACGATCCCTGTTTCTTGTTTTCCTTCAGCGTCAGCAAAAAGGATATCCTCTGCAAAAGCAACAAAGATGGAGTGCTGACTATCACCCCCAAAGACGGAGCCTATCCTTACCTTTACCAGTTGGACAGTGCGTCTCCAACAACCGACAGCATCATCGCAGGTTTGAGTGCCGGAATTCACAAGGTATTGGTCGTTGATGCAAATGGTTGCAGAGACAGTCTTTTCAGTAACATCAACGAACCGCCTGTTGCCTTTGACTTAACACTAACTGCCCCGGCAATAAAGATATGTTACGGATCAGATAAAGGTTATGGTGTGGCTCAAGGAAATGGCGGAAACGGGCCATACACCTACCTCTGGAACACGAGTCCGCCACAGGATACCGATACGGCCAAAGGATTAAAAGCCGGAATTTATCAGACAATGGGAATGGATAAAAACGGCTGTAAGGATTCGGCCCTGTTCACTGTAGCCGAGTCACCCCTTATGGCTTTAAAATTAGATTCCCTCAGGAATGTCAGTTGTTATAACGGCAATGATGGTTTTGCAAAAGTGTCTGTTACAGGGGGAACCCAGACCCTACAGTATTCATGGAGCAGCAGTCCGGCTCAAAACACCGATTCTGCAGTTGGTCTCCCCATTGGATATTACAGACTGACGGTAACCGACAGTGTCGGTTGTCTGGACACTATCGGGGTGACCCTGACACAACCGACACAATTGAAGCTGACCTTTGATGTGCCTGGGATGATCATTTGCCAGGGCTCGGACAAGGGCTATGCTTATGCCAAGGCATCGGGCGGAACCGGAACTTATGGCTTTTCATGGAACACCAATCCTGTCCGATATACTGACACCATTAACGGTTTAAAAGCGGGGGCCTACCAGGCAACAGTGAAAGATCAGAATGGCTGCAAAGACTCGGCGGTGTTTAACGTGACTGAGGTATCCAGCATGGCCACAACTGTTGACAGCCTCAGCGGTGTGAGTTGTTTTGGGGGAAACGACGGATATGTCAAAGTCTCGGTATCAGGCGGCATTAAACCCTTCACTTATTTATGGAGCAGCAGCCCGCCTCAGAACACGGATTCCGCCACAAAACTAACGGCTGGATATTACAAATTTACGGTAACCGACAGCATCGGATGCCAGGACACCCTTGGGGTTATTGTTTCAGAACCCGCAGCACTCAAAGTGACACTGGATGCAACAAATATGCTGATATGTCCGGCCCAAAGCAATGGCCTTGGCCATGCCACAGGAACAGGCGGAACGACTCCCTACAATTTTTCATGGAACAGCAGCCCGGTTCAAAATACCGATACGGCCAGAAACCTGGTGGCCGGAACCTTCAAGGTTCTGTTGACCGACCGGAATGCCTGTAAAGACTCAGCCATATTCACCGTCATAGAATCACCCAAAATGATTCCAATAATCGCCATGCAACGAAATGTGACCTGCTTCGGAGGCAACAATGGTTTCACAAAGGTTTCCGTTAGCGGGGGAACCAAACCACTCAAATATGCATGGAGTGCCAACCTACCCCAATGGTCTGACTCCGCCATCAATCTGAGTATCGGCACTTACACCTGCGTCATAACCGACAGTATCGGATGCAGGGATAGTTTAACTGCTTTGGTGACCCAACCGGCAGCAACCTTGAGTCTTCAACCAACGATCATCAATGAAAGTTGCGATGACGCAAAAGATGGCGAAATATCCGTTGTTGTTTCAGGCGGGACAAAACCCTGGTTCTACAGTTGGAATACGACACCTGCTCAAAACACCAACGTGGCGATGAATCTGACAAAAGGCAACTACACCCTTTTGGTAACAGATTCCAATGGCTGCACCCTGTCGGCAGACTATACAGTCACAGCCGACAATGCCTTGCCACAACTGACGATGCAGTCCGACACGACCATTTGCCTGGAGACAGCATTGACCATCAAATTGCAGCCACACCGGAACATGACTTATTTGTGGAACGATGGTGACACTTCGGGCGTAAAAACTTTTTCTGAAGCGGGGTTATACGCCGTCACTGCTTTCAACATTTGCGGCGATCAGACGGCAACCTTCACGCTTATCACCCGCAACTGCAGTTGTTTTGTTCATATACCCAATGTCTTTACCCCGACACAGGATTTATTGAACGAGACCTTCAGGCCTTTGATCAATTGCGATGTTCGCAACTATGAGATGAAGATTTACAGCCGTTGGGGCGAACATCTGTTCACCTCAATAGATGTTGAACAAGGCTGGACAGGAGTGTATCTCGACAAATTAGTACCCCAAACCGCTTATTTCTACATGATAGATTTTGTAGGATCGGACGGGATTATGGAACAGATGTACCATTATAAGGGAATGGTGACCTTGCTTAGGTAACAGGCAAGTACTTGTTTATCTTTGTCAAACAATAATTGCTTTTCTTTTTGAATCATGCTAAGATTGCCATTATGAAAATAAAATTCGGATTCACTTTGCTGACAGAATTGTTATGCGTGTCAATATTTTCTCAGATATCAAATAATTCTACACCGATTTAGCCGAAGGCGTTTATTTTTATTGATGGAAAGACTGTGTTATCAAATATTAAAGCACTGAATATTTTGTTTAATAAAAATAGAAGAGACCCAATGTTAGATAATACTGTTAAATACCCTTATTAACCCTTGTTGAATAAAAGTACAGCAGCTATCTGATGACATTGATCGTTCCGTTATTATAAACATGGGGGCCAATGGTCATCTTGGCATAAAGCAGGTAGATATAAATTCCTGATTGTACAGGGCTGCCCAAATAGAGTCCGTCCCAACTAAAGTCATATTTTTCGGAATAGAATATTCGCTCTCCCCAACGGTTATAAATCTGAAATTTAAATTCAACGGGTTGTTCCATATAAATTCTGAACACATCATTCACTCCGTCTTTATTTGGAGTGAAACCGCCTGGAATCAAAACCTTATTACACTCCTTTGTGTAAACATTGACATTTCTGACGTAGCTCGAGCATGGAGTGGTTATAGTTATAACATATTTTCCACTTTGATTCGTTTGAAGCTTAGAACCATCAGAACCATCGTCCCAACTGTAAACTGCCTGAGTTGGAGCAACGTCAAAGTCGGTTGTAAAATATTGACCCTGGCATATTGCAGTATCAACATCGGGGCTTACAAAAGGATCAATTATATAGGACAAGCTGAAGGAGTCCTTAAAAGAACATCCTCCTTTGGTTATGGTAATCTGATATGTTCCCGGATTGTTGAATTTTCTACCCAGATCGGTGTTGCCATCCCACCACAAATAACCGGTGCCGCTGATAACCGGTAAATTAATGTCCGCGTCATCCCCTTCACAAATGGCGGTGTCGTTTACCAGGTTCAAAGAGGTAAAGTCCGCAATTGCAATATTTACAGTATCACCTGTCGGACATCCGTTGGACAGGAGTTTCACCCAAAACGCTGTATCAACGGAAGGCATCACACCAATGGAAGGCGTTGTTGCTCCATTGCTCCACAAATAGTTGGATCCATTTGTTATGGCGGCATCCAAAGTAAAAGGGGTTCCCAAACAAATACTTGTATCGGGTCCAAGGTCCGGTTTAATAATGTTGCTTCTGAGGCTTACCACTATAGAATCACGTATGATACACCCTAATCTGCTAAACTCCACCCAATAAATTCCAGGGTTTGAAACAGATACGCTATTAACGGTGGCAGCAGTACTCCATAGTTTTGTTCCAGTAAAAATACCGGGATTAAGAAGGACCGAATTGCCTGGACAAATAGCCGTATCGTTCCCTAAATCAGGCCTGGGGATATAAAAAGAAACGTAGGCCGTATCATAAAAGGAACAACCGTTTTGGCTTACTTTTACCCAATACATGCCATTGTTCTTCATCCTGATGGTATCGGAAGTTTGAGTGGTTGACCACGATACACTTCCTCTTTTGTTCGAAACAAATAATTTGGCTGAGTCTCCGGGGCAGATCGTCATGTTGGCACTGATTTCACCATAGCCATCCCAATCAACTATAATGGTGTCGGTTTTGGTAACGCAATATTTATTGACCCTTACCCAATATTTACCGGGTTTGGAAACTAAAAGGGTAGCGGCAGTAGTACTGTCGGACCAGAAATAAGTCGCCCCACTGACATTGGGGTCTAACGACAAGGTTTGATTGCCGCACATTGTGGTGTCGTTGCCCAGTGAAAAATTAAACTGCCCGTTGTAATTGTAAATTGCCGATATCTCCTCATCGCTCAGCGGGCGGTTATATACCCAGACGTCGTCTATCCTGCCGGGGAAATAATAAGCCGAAGAATGTCCTGCTCTTGCACCGATGATAATGCCTGTATCGCTTCCGAGATAAACAGGTCTGTTAGGAGCATAAACTGAAGTAACAAATATTCCATTGATAAAAAGTACCATTGAATCATTTCTCCTCATGGCAGCAACGTGATTCCATTGTTTTATTGGTGGCAATACATTGTAAATTGCAATATGCGTGGCTGAAGTCGAATAGTAATATCCCACAACAATACCAGTTGTACCAACATAATTATTATTCAGCGTAATTCCGCCATCAGCAATATATCCACCTATATTCAAAACTTCTCTCGATTCACCATTGCCAGGATTCTGATTGACATAATACCAGCATGATAATGTCCAATTCTCGGGAAGATTGTTTTTTGGAGGTATTTGTATAAAATCATTTATTCCGTCAAACTCATAAGCAGAATTTGGATTTCCAAAACGGTCTGAAACAGTTGTGGCCCCGGAAACAGTTCCATGATTTTGGTTTGCACTTTGATCTATGGCATCACCATCAAGACAGTATTTTCCAACAAGTCCTTTGATCAGGTCAACCTGACCGAAACAGTTTAGAGAGGTTAAAGTTAAAGAAACCAAAGTGATCGAAACGCGAAACAACTTGGCAAAATGACTAAAAATTGATATTAATTTTATCAGAATCAAACCAAAAAAGATTATTCAAATGTAATTATGTTTTGAAGGTTAAAGGTAATTTAAATAATGTCCATTGAATAAATCCAAGCTTAATCTATTATTGTCCATTTATTTCTGATAATACAATGAGTCAAGATAGAATTATCATTTTGAATGATTTTAAAAAAACCAAGTGTCCGTTTTGTGGGGTTGAGATAAAAAGCAGCGAACAGGTCAGTTTGAAAAACCGAGGTGCTAAAACTTTCTCTTCGGTTGATATTTATCTCGAGCAGCATGAGATATTGAGTAAGTGCAGTGCCTGTAGATCGTATTTCAAACAAAATATTATTAACCCGAATCAATTAGAAATGCTTTATATTCAAGGGAATAGTACAGGAGCTTGGTCTCATTCCAACTTTGCAACCGAAAAAGGAAGTGAAATTGTAATTGAAATTGAAGCTTGTGTCGGCAAGGATTTGAAAGTACTTGATATTGGATGCAATAGTGGGGAATTACTAGATTTTTGTAAGAAATTAGGAGCTATAACTTATGGGATTGAACTCTCTGAGGAGGCAAAATTATTCTGTACGAAAAAGGGACATCAGATGATCGAAAACCTTCAAGGTTTTGAAAAAACATTCGATGTTATTTGTGCCTTCGATCTTCTTGAACATATTAATGAGCCCTCAGACTTTTTGGAATCTTTGAGCAAGTCGTTAAAGAATGAAGGTAAATTGATTATTTTAACTGGTAATCCAAATAGTTTCAGTGCCAGGGTGTGTGGCATCAAATGGTGGTATTTTTCCTATCCTGAGCACATTGTGTTTCCATCAAAAAAATACTTTGATCTTTTAACCAACTATAAAATTGAGAAAAATGTAAGTGTTTATAACTCGAGGGATTATAAATACCCAATCTTTAAATTGATCAAAAGTTTAGTTTCGAATATTCTGTTTAAACGAAAATATAACGGTGTACCAAGTATCTTCCCTGATCATCAGTTGGTCGTACTTAAGAGGAAACCTTAGTTTCTAAAATTGAATAAAAGATTTGAGGTGAATAAAGTGATTTTAGTTTTATTGCATTAATCTTTAAAGTTTGAAGTATCAATTGATTTTGGCTTAACTTTTTGATTTCAGCAATTAAAGTGAGGTTATCTTTATAACTGACAATCGCATTACGGAGATTCTCAGGAAATGGGTAAAAATTTGGAACCAGACCTGGTTTTAGGTATTTGATCATTACATAAACAAAGCCGGTTTCCTTATTGGTTCCATAGTTATTATATTTTTGAAAATCTGGATTTAATAAGCCAAGGACGAAGTCACATTTTAAAACCCTGTCGTTATATTCACTCATAGGTATGTAATCATTGCCATAACTAATGAGGTCAAAACCAGATTGCTGCAATCCATGAATAAGCTCTTTGATCAAAAGATCGTACATTTCATTGTTGAATTTGCCCAACAATTCAAGGGTAATAACCTCCTTCAATGATTTACCTTGCTGCAATAATGTTTGAAGAAATCCAATGTAGTCACGCCTGTTTTGTGTTACATTTCCAGGAACGACAATATGAATTCTTGGATGGATGGTATTCGAATTGGTCTGGGAAATATTATCAAGAGGCAAAGAAAACGGCACTACATAAATTTGTTTCGCATTAATAAATTGCCCCAAATTCGTTTTCAACAAATCAGACATAACAATGAAGCCGCCGCCGCTTTCAATTACTCGTCTGGTGATTTTCGATCGGCAATTTAGAATGAAATAAATCTGTCTAAGATTGAGTGCCATTTGCTTTAATCCATATGCAGATGAAATGGCTATCCAAATTCGCCGCATAGTACTTTTCCAATACCATTGGTCAATATTATGAATAGTGAAGAAAATGGGAGTTGTGAATTTAACTTTAAGGAACTGCCTAATGATTCTAACGGCATTTTTTGATGAAGGTTCTAAAGTAATAACAAAGATTTTATGATATTGCTGATCTCTGATATGAGAGAATAATTCAAAGTCGGAAATATAATTCTCCCGAAAAAATATAGTTTTATTTTTATCATCAAAAATCCCAGAGGATTTTACAACGGAATAGCACTTCAGTGTTGTATAAAAGTCAATCACACACGAAGTGTTGGTTTTGTAGATTTGAGCAATCGTCTCATCAAATGTTGGGTGAATGGACTGAGCAATATCGACTATACAAATTTTCAACTGAACTTGTCATTAATGTATAACGCATCCCAGTCCAAAAGGCGGTGGTTTTCAAAATTAGCTGGGAAGATGTTAATCAGGCTGAAGTGTTTAAATCTCAGATACGCGTCAATTTCGTAATATTTTGGGGTCTTTAAGTAAGACTCGTGGTTGTTTATTTCAAGAACAACTAAAAAAGTATTTGAGAGTGTTTTCTCACCTCCATGTAATGCGGCTAATTCATATCCTTGAATATCTAATTTCATTATCCCGACTTTAGTTTCAGCACCAAACTCCGTGTCAAGGGTTGTGATTGTAATTTCCTGTTGGTCAATGGTATCCAATGAATCATGATATAGGTGCTCATTGGCATTTGTTTCAAGAATTGAAGATGCAGTGATTCTTTTATTAATGTTTATTACAGATTTACCAGATTTATCACCTAAAGCTTTTTGCCTTACCTCCCAGAATTTGTATTCATTTGACTTGTTTCTAATCGCCTCTATGTTAAGGTTAATTGGCTCGTATATGATTATCTGAGATTTAGGAAAGTAGTAGGAAAAGATTTGTGCTGTTGTTCCCTGACCTCCACCTATATCAATAATCTGGTATTCAGCATATTTCGAATTTTTTAATATTCGACAACTTTCATGAATGTGCTCATAAGCCGACCCAAGTTTAAAGGCACTGGCGATTTCCTTCTTTAATGCTTCATTAACCAAATAATAAATAGCAGCGTTTGATTGCTTTAAAATAAGGCTAAGAGCATCCAATGGAAATTTGAAAATGGTCTTTAGTAAAGTCATTTTTTCGAAAGAGAGTATTTTTGTAACAAGTAACCGAATGGGTTGAGGGTCATTTTCTCATCCTTTAAGTTTTATTTCGCATAAATCAGTCGTAATTATTAAGCTCTTTGGTCCCACAATCAACGACTTCTATATAGCCTTCAAAAATACTGTCAATATCACCACTCCCCAAAAAAAATAACATTTTGAAAGCAGGTAACGTTCGGCTGCCAACCGTCAGTTTGATTATTTCCATTTAATGCTACTTTTGCCGCCCTAAGAAAGCGTGTATGCTTAACCTCGTTTTATTCGGACCTCCGGGTGCCGGGAAAGGCACGCAGAGTGCCATGCTGATTGAAAAATACGGTTTGATTCACCTCTCTACCGGAGACTTGCTTCGTGCAGAACGAAGTGCAGGAACAGCGTTGGGAAAACAGGCCAATACTTACATCGAAAAAGGTGAGTTGGTGCCGGATGCTGTTGTGATTGGGATGGTCAGAAACAAATTGACGGAAAATAAAAATGCCAAAGGTTTTATCTTCGATGGCTTTCCAAGAACGATTGCACAGGGCGAGGCTTTGGATAGTGTTTTGGAGGAATTGGGCAAACCGATCAGCAAGATGCTTTCGCTTGAAGTGACAGAAGATGAGTTGGTAGTCAGACTCTTGGAAAGGGGCAAAACAAGTGGCAGAAAAGACGATCAGGATGAGGAAACGATGAGGAATCGTTTCAGGGTTTACCTTAGGGAGACGGAGCCGCTTAAAGATTTTTACGCCAAACAAAACAAACTGCAAACTGTTGACGGAATGGGAAGTGTTGACGATATTTTTAAGCGACTTTGCAGGGCTATTGATGCCTGAGAATTTTACTGCCTGTTCAAATTCAATTAAATAAGGTTATTACCAAAGTGGCAGAAAGCAATTTTATAGATTACGTTAAAATTTGTTGCCGTTCCGGAAAGGGGGGAAAGGGCAGTTCTCATTTCCATCGCGACAAACGAACTTCTCTCGGGGGACCTGATGGTGGAGATGGAGGCCATGGTGGTTCAGTTATTTTAAAAGGCAGTTCGCAGCTTTGGACATTGCTGCACCTGAAATTCCGAAAACACGTGATTTGCGAGAACGGTGAAAACGGGGCTGCTACCAACAAAACAGGGAAAAACGGGAAGAACGAAATTCTGGAAGTACCATTAGGAACTGTCGTTAAAGATGGCGAAACCGGAGAATTCCTTTTTGAGATAACTGCTGATGAACAAGAAGAGGTACTTTTGGCCGGTGGACAGGGAGGTCTTGGCAACTGGCATTTCAAATCGCCCACACGACAAACGCCCCAATATTCGCAACCCGGAGAACCCGGCAAGGAAGAATGGAAAATTCTGGAACTGAAGGTACTGGCCGATGTTGGATTAGTAGGGTTTCCAAATGCGGGTAAATCAACCTTATTATCCGTTATTTCAGCCGCAAAACCAGAGATAGCCAACTATCCTTTTACCACTTTAGTACCTAATCTGGGAATCGTCAAATACCGCGATTATAAATCATTTGTGGTGGCTGATATTCCGGGAATCATTGAAGGAGCCTCACAGGGAAAAGGTTTGGGCATCAGGTTTCTCAGACATATTGAACGAAACTCTATTTTACTTTTTATGATTCCGGCCGATGCCAAAGACATCAAAACAGAATACGAAATTCTCCTGAATGAACTGAAAGAATACAACCCGGAGTTGCTCTACAAAAGCAGGCTGATTGCCGTTACGAAAAGTGACTTACTGGATCAGGAACTGATGGATGCTTTGAAACAGGAATTTCCCGCCGGAATACCTTGTATTTTTATTTCATCCATCACCGGTTATAACATTCCTGCTTTGAAGGACAAGCTGTGGGCTATGCTTAATGGTTAGTTGTCAATGGTTAGTTGTCAATGGTTAGTTGTCAATGGTTAGTTGTCAATGGTTAGTTGTCAATGGTTAGTTGTCAATGGTTAGTTGTCA
>JAGVMN010000053.1 GCA_020053795.1 Bacteroidia bacterium
ACAATAATCCGCTCTCAGGCAAATGGACATTGTCCGACATTCCTGAAAATTACCAGTATTCTTCGGCAAAATATTATCTGCTAAATATTGATGAATGGGATTTTATTACGCATTATGCGGAACATATCTAACATCTTTGAAAGGTTGGTGAAAAACACCAACCTTG
Organism: Bacteroidia bacterium; assembly: GCA_020053795.1. GTDB lineage: Bacteria > Bacteroidota > Bacteroidia > NS11-12g > UBA9320 > JAGVMN01. The sequence continues at coordinate 167 of JAGVMN010000053.1, forward strand.
GGCAAAAGTCGAGTACAAAGAAGTTCGATCAAGTTCCTTGTCAAAATGAAAAAGACCATATTGTATATCATTTATTGGTTGTTTGCTATTACTATAAGAGGCGATGTCTATTGTAAAATAAGCAAAAGGATTGATAAAGACAGTATGATTTCAGTTGAGTATAAACGCTCATCAACGGGTAGGATAATGTTGCCGAGCGGAGATTCGCTTTTTTTGGTCAATAATTTTAAGCAAGACAACAATGGTCAGAACCTGAACTTCAGAAATTATACTGGTAGCACATTGATTGTCAACAGTGACACAATTAGAAAAATATTTCAGTTAGATTCTACAATAGTTGCTAAAATAGGACTAATAAAATATCCTATGGCCTTCGATACAGCTGAAATTGACAATCCTAAAGATCAAATAATTTGGAGGGCATCAAATGGGGCTTACGACTATTATGTTTTGACTGCTTATATCAAAGGATGCGGCACGACACTTTGCGGACTGAAAGGAGTTTACATATTAGGATACTTCAAAAATCAATTAGCAACTGTGTCGAGATTTGGGTTAAACAGTAACCAATCACAAATTTCCAATCTTCATGTCACTGATATTGGCAGTTTAGAAGTTACGATTGAAGATTTTTCGAAAAATCAATATTTAATTAAGATTGGGAAACAAATTGACGTTAACCCAAGAAAAATGAAATACATTCTTGGCATTCTTTAAGTTTAAGATTTTAACAAATATACTCCACATCTTACGCTCTCAAAAGTGCGGCAAAGCCAAACACTACAGAGATCAGATTAGTTGCTACTTTAGGAATTTCTCGACTTCTGCATGAGTTCTGCTAAAATCAATTCTTGTAGAATCACATTTCCAAAACATGTATCTTAATATTTTCTGATTCATTATTTTGGTGGCAACTGATAATTTTGGTGTTTTGAAATAACATATATCTTTAACGGTTTTGTATTTCCCAATTTGACTAATTGCTATTTCAATATTGTCGCCAATAATGAATGGTGCCTTAACACATTTAAAAAGACTGTCATATACAATTACAGAAATGACTTCTTGACCTTTATCAGAATAGTGCCATGGAATATTGCTAAATGAAACAAAAATTTTAGCTACAATAGCTGGCTTTAATTTCGAGTTTACATCAATAACATCATAGAATCCAAAATGGGCTTGATCACCTTTCATGCATCCAGAAAACATATTGGGTAAGTTTGTTCTCCCAGACGTAATATCATTTGGGGGGTAATATGATCTCAAGGTGTCTAAATTAAATTCATGGAATTTAATTGATTGGTCAATATTCTGAATTTCTATCAAACTTTTCCCATTGCTAGTTTTACTATTTATCCATTGGCAATTCGAAAAAATTACAGCAAATAGAAGGGTTGCAATGAGTAAATATCCATGGTTTGCTTTCATTATATCCATAACTATTACTCTCCTTCAGGTGGTTCAACAACTGGTGCAGGTGCTGCTGGTGGAGGAGCTGGAACAACTGTTCCTTCAGCAATTCCAGTTGAAGTTTGATATGTATTTCCAATGTCAACAGGCGTTAGTCCAGTTTCAAATTGATAGAATGACCCCTGACTATAATTCCTCATTTGGTATGACATTTCAACTCCAGGCGTTTCTTTAAGAGGACTAACGCCACCATCTCCACTAACATTTCTGCCAGCAATAACTTTGGCTCCTGTGATGTCGGCTATTTCTTGTGCCAATGAGGTTGTTCTGGTACCACCTGCCCCATCCGGGACAGTAACATCTGTGCCGGCATTGCATGCAGTAATCAATATAACAGCATCGTCAGCAAAGACAATATCCCCATTCGCAATTGCCGTTCTGAGTCCGTCTAAATCGGCAATTTCCAAACTTCCTGTAGGATTGGTTGTAGCCCCTTCGGAACCGTATATATTACCACCATAGCCATGACCCCATAATGCGATAAATCCAATTGTACCACTTGCATCATTAGTTGTAGCAGTAGAAAGAACATCAACTAAACTGGTAATCTCAGAAGGATCTGTAGGAAGGTTAGGCGAGACAATTGACTTTGTAACAGCACCAGTGTGTAACCGAGTTAAATGACTCTTTCTATAGTCAACGTCACCACCCATGCTAATACCAACAACCGCTTCAAGCCCTTCAAGCTCGTAGGCATGTATCACAATATTTCCACTAAAAACGTATGGAGACCAATAAGGATATTTTGAAGTTAACGGATCAACTGAAAAGAACCGACCTACTCTCGGGTCATGCATTCGGAACTTGAAGTTTATACCATTTCCTTCACCCTTAACTTCATTGTCTTTTTCCTGATCTTGAAACCCGAACCTATAGCTGGAAGCGGTCCATGATCGTTCGAGTATTTGCATGCCAAAGGGATGCTGATACAATACCGGGTGGGTATTAGTGCCACAACAATTAGAGCTATATACTAAGGGTGTCAATATTTGCATGTTTAGCCCATTTTCTGCAATTTTTCGAATGCCAAATCGGTCTTTTCATCGAGATTTTGCTGGTGGTATTTCACGTATTTATAAAACTCTACACTGCCCGGTGCATGTCCGCTTATTTTTCTAACAGATGGTTCGTCCATTCCCAAACTCAATAACGTAGTAATAGCAGTTCTTCGCATGGTGTGAGTGGTAATCAGATCACAAAACCGATAATGTTCCCTTTTTTGAGCATTCTTATAAACTTCTACCGGTTTGCCCCTTCTCATTCTGGTTTTGGTAAACGCATGATCCCAACCGGCCATTGTCATGATGATTTTAATTTGCTTGTTCAAACCGACCTGAAAATATTCAAGCCAAAATTAAAACAATAGTCTGAATATTTTCAGCATAGGTTCCCTCTGACCGCTTTAAAAAAAATAAACTGATGAATCAACCGAGGAAATTAACGAGACTTTTGGCGGGAAACAAAACGGAACTTCTTCCCGATGACCCCCGGGATCGGTTCCTTACGATGAGGTCAATGGCATATTGCGGTAGTTTTATCTTGGTAAAGGTATTGGTCTTTTTGGAGTGCACTTTCAGGTACCAGGTACTATCTGCTATTTCAAGGTTGCTTTTTTTAAGGGCTTTCATATCACTTACTCTGAGACCAACCGTGCAACCAAAAACAAAAAAGTCTTTGGTGTTTCTCAAGTACGCGGGTAGTTTGGCATCAAACTGCTTGTTGTTAATCAAAAAATTGAGTTGTTCCGGTTGCAAAACGATAATCGGAATGTCTTCCTTGGGCGGGTGGAATGATTTGTAGTAAGCACCCATATTGATTCCCTTTTCGGTTTCTACCCAATGACAAAAGGATTTTAGCAATTTGATCATGGCCCCCACGTAATTGTCGAAATTTCCGCAGTCATCGTAGAGGTAGTCCGTAAACTTCAGATAAAATTGTTGCCAGTGTTTTTTCTGTTTCAGGAATTGATTAAGGAGGTACGAGTTAAAAACTCGCACCAGCATTGGGGTTGTGTTTTTTCATTCTTGCGGTTGGTCACAAGTCACAACTACAGGAGATCGTTCCCTTTCAACTCTTCATTCCTTTAGCTGACTTCGACTCCGCTCAGTCTCCAATCGGAACCACTCAGGGTAAACTATCAACTCATCAACATATTAATCTTTTCACCCCTACACCCTCAAATGATCCGTTGCATTCTCAAGTGTCACTTTATAGCCTGATTCCGGTGTATATTCAACCAAATATAAACAGAGATTGTTGTGCCTGAAATCCTCCATATTGGTTTGGGAAACACCGCTGAGCAGGCACAAAAAACTCTTCATAGCCCTGCCGTGCATGGCAATCAGTACGTGTTCTTCTTCCGGACGACTCATGATTTTTTGTAAGGCAATGGTCTGTCTTTCCCATAGTTCCTGCGGTGATTCTCCCCCTTCTATTCGTTTGTGCAGCAGGCCGTCCTTCCATTCATTCACCACCTTCAGATATTCCCTGTGGCATTCAGGGGTAATTTCTTGTCCTTCAAAAATACCCCAGTTTATTTCATTCAACTCTGCCAATTCTTCATGCAGAATTCCCTTTTCTAAAAATGGTTGAATGGTTTGGTGTGTTCTTTTAAGATTCGAGGTGTATATTTTTGAAAAAGGAATGTGGTGATAGGCACGGAAAAACTGTCGGGCCTGCCAGAAACCAGTTTCGTTCAGATCGCTGTCAATACCGCTTCCCTGAATGATTCCAAGTTTATTGTACTCGGTTTCGCCGTGTCTTATGATATAAATCGTTTTATTTGTATCCAAAGGGAAGTTGTTTTATGAAATCTTTGTCAGACCACAAAAATATGTCTATTGAGCAATTGAATGGATTGCTAAAAAACACTTTATGCGAACATTTGGGGATGGTAGTGACTGAATTGGGTACCAATTATCTAAAAATGCGAATGCCCGTAGAACGGCGAACCATGCAACCCATGGGTACTTTAGACGGAGGAGCGTCACTGGCTCTGGCCGAGAGTGCCGGAAGTATAGCATCACAGTTGGTGGTAGAAAAAGGGCGTTACTGTGTGGGGCTTGAAATCAATGCCAACCATATCCGGTCGGTTAAGGAGGGTTATGTAACTGCTACAGCCCGACCGCTGCATCTCGGTAACAGCACACAGGTTTGGGAAGTTAAAATTGAAAATGACGAGGGTCAATTGGTTTGTGTTTCAAGACTGACCATGGCAGTGATGGAAACAAAAAAGGGTTGAAAAATAAAGATTCATTCGGTTGGTGTCTGTATCGTTTGCCGGGGAGCACAGAAATTGTCAGAGTCAGCGGCCCGATTAGCGAAGTTTCAGAAAGTCTGCCCCATAGCGGATTTGTTTTTGCCCCATTTGATTCATCAAAAAAAACACTGATTCTGGAAAATCGTCAATCGGAAATATTAAACCCTGATTCGCTTTCAGGTTTGCCAATTGAATTAATTCCGGGAAGCACCCCTAACCAAAGCATTACCCGAAAGGATTACCTGAGTTTAACTGAAAAGGCCATCAGGGCTTTGCATACCGGACGGTTGAGAAAGGTGGTGACCGCCAGATTTCTTAACATTTCAATCAACAGTCTGAAAAAAGACTTCAATCTGTTTCAATATTTCGGGCAGTTGTGTCAGGCCTATCCGGGCATGTTTGTTTATTTATGGCAACATTCCGGGGGGCAAACATGGATTGGAGCGACGCCCGAACTTTTATTGTCACAGAGGGGTATTTCATGTCATACGGTGGCACTTGCCGGGACAAGAACACTATCCTCTGCCGTGCATTTCTCCGTAAAGGAAAGAGAAGAGCAACAATGGGTACTACGCTACCTGAAAGAAACCCTGGAAGATGCAGGCATTCAAAACGTTTCCGTGCAAAAAACCACCGAGTCGAAGGCCGGAAATTTGAAACATCTGGTGACACCGGTTTCATTTTCTTTAGGGGATGTTGATGATCGCTGGTTATTGATAAAGATGCTGCACCCTACCCCTGCCGTTTGTGGTTATCCGCAGCAAGAGGCTTTTCAGTTTATAAAAGAAAATGAATCTTTTGATCGCAGTTTCTACAGTGGGTTTCTGGGTTCGTTTGATCATGACACCATGGACTTATTTGTCAATATCAGAAGTATGCAGCTTCACCCGGACAGGTTGATCCTTTATGCAGGAGCCGGAATCACCTCACTATCCAAACCGGAAGCGGAATGGGAAGAGACGGAACGAAAACTTGATACATTGAGAAGATTTTTGGTGTGATTTTTTGAGGCGAAACCTGATTTTACAGGATCAGGAAAAAACAGGTGACTTGATATCAAATCTACAAAATATGCAGGCTGAAGAGAAACTACAAACAACCCTCGAGCACCTTCATGTATTCCTCGTCAGAGATTTCTACCGCACCAAGATCCTTTGTGAAATGATTGATGTACTGTGAGTCCAACAGAATGAAACCTCTTTTTTTAAGTATCTCCAACAAATAAACAAAAGCAACTTTTGAGGCATTGGTCACCAGATGAAACATGCTTTCGCCGAAAAAAGCTTTTCCCATCACAACGCCATATAGCCCGCCAACAAGTTCATTGTTTTGCCAGGCCTCGAAGCTATAGGCGTAACCCATTTTGTTGAGTTGCTTATACACTTTAATAATATCTTCCGATATCCAGGTATGCGGCCGGTCGGCACATGCCGTAATCACTTTTTCGAATGATTTGTTTATGTGCAGGTCAAATTCATTCTTGTTATAAATCTTTTGCAATCGTTTTTTTAACTCAAATTCCTGCACCATGAAAACAGCTCTTTGTTCGGGTTTGTGCCAATAGATTTGCCAGTTATGGTCAGGATATGCCATAGGGAAATAACCACTGGCATAAGCCATCAATACACTTTGAGGTTCGAATCCGATTTGTTGAGACATGGTTGAATACGGCCTCGAATTTAAAAAAGGCGGACGTAATTTCATTGGCTTGATTGTATTTTTGAGCCATAATTATTATCCATGAAAATAATCTGTGTAGGAAGAAACTATGCGGCTCATGCGGCTGAACTGGGAAATGAAGTGCCAACCGATCCTGTCATTTTTCTGAAACCCGATTCTGCGATATTGCCGAAACGAGAACCTTTTTTTATACCGGATTTCTCTGACGACATACATTACGAGACCGAAATGGTTGTCAAAATCAGTCGGCTCGGGAAAAATATTGACGAAGTATTTGCCCACAAATACTACGAAGAATTTACCATTGGCATTGACTTCACTGCACGCGATCTTCAAAACAAACTAAAAGAAAAGGGTTTGCCCTGGGAGTTGTCAAAGGGATTTGACAGATCGGCCGTTGTGGGAACTTTTCTTTCAAAGCAGGGCTATGACCTGAGTAAGTTGCATTTTGCCATGAAAAAAAATGGAATCGAAGTTCAAAATGGTGATACCTCGCTGATGCTTCATCCGGTTGATAAAATTATAGCTTATGTCAGCCGGTTCTACACACTCAAAATCGGAGACCTTATTTTTACCGGCACACCTGCCGGAGTAGGCCGTGTTGAACCGGGGGATGTACTCATTGGCTTTGTAGGAGAAAAGATGATGTTTAATGTAAAGATTAAATAGGTGAAAGTAAAGAGGCGTAAGTCGTAAGGCAGATTTGACTAACGACTAAGAACTTATGCCTTTTTACTTATGCCTTATGACTAAGGTCTTTTCCCTAAATTTGCATCAATGAAAAAAATCCGTTGGGGTTATGGGGTGGTTATTGCGGGTCTTTGTGTTTCGGCACTGCTGCTTTTCGGAGCAAATAAAAAATCTCAGAAAAGAATCTCAGCGTCTCCTGATGTCAATAATGGCGGATTAATGGATTCGCATGATACACTTCATTCAAATCAAAACGAACCAATGCCCTCTTCCTTTCCGAAAAACTATTTCGGGCCGCCCTTGCACGGTGTTCTTTCTCTTAGCGGGTCTTTTGCCGAGTTGCGAAACAATCATTTCCATTCCGGTCTGGATTTCAGAACTGATGGCATGGAAGGCAAAGCGGTATTGGCTGCGGCTGATGGTTATGTATCCAGATTAAGAGTTGGTGCCTATGGTTTTGGCAAGGCCATTTATCTGGCCCACCCTAACGGATATACCAGTGTTTACGGTCATGTGAGATCGTTCAACGGTGCTATTCAACGCTATACGATTGATGAACACTACAAAAGGGAATCTTTTGAGGCCGAAATATATCCCTCGGCCGGTGTTCTAAAAGTTAAAAAGGGCGATACCATTGCATGGTCCGGAAATACCGGCGGGTCGGGTGGGCCACATCTTCATTTCGAGATCAGGAAAACCTCCAATGACGAAATTATCAATCCATTGTTGTTTGGGATAAAAGTAAAAGACACCATGGACCCGTTTATTAAAAGTCTTTTGTTGGTGAAAATAGACCCGGCCTTACAAGAACAGTTTGGCTATTATCCGCAACGCATAAGTCATCAGGCACCGGCTTTGTCAAAGGCATTGAAAACTATAGCAGTCCCTTCGGGAACCTATGGATTGGCACTGTCTTGCACGGATTATTTCACCGACTTCGGCAGTCGGTTGGGATTAAATTATTCTGCCCTTTATGTTGACAACGTGAAAGTTTTCGAGCAAAAACTCGAATATTTCAAGTTCGATGAAACCCGATACATGAACCACCATATTGATTATGCGTTTTTCAGGGAGAGGGGTCTCAGGTATGCCCGTTTTTTTAAGGCATCGGGCAATCATCTGAGATTTTATCAGGGCCAGAATAATGGCTTCATTGAAATAAAACCTGATCAGGAACTGCGAATAAAGGCAATGGTGAATGACTGTGAAGGTCACTTTGATAGTTTGATTTTCATTTTAAAGTCGGATAAAAATATTAAGCTGGGTATCCCGGCCTTAAAGAAAGGCGATCTTTACTGGAAAGCACGAACGGCCATGGCATCCAATTTTTCAACAAATAATTTTAAAGCAGAAGCTTCCGCAGGAAATCTTTATCAAGATGTCAATATATTCTATGAGAAAAGGCCTGCTCCGGCAAAGTCTGTGGGCGAGATGCATTGTCTGTACGGAGGTAAAATTCCTCTGCACAAAGCAGTATCGGTTCAAATTAAAGTCCCCGAAGCTTATGCCGGAAGTCCTTCAAAGTTGTTGATCATTTACAAAGATGCTGTGACTGGTCAGGTGGCTGCTGAGAATAGCAGCTTTTCAAATGGCTGGGTAAGTGCTTCGGTCAAAAATATTGGGTTTTATTACCTGATGGAAGATCAGACCCCGCCATTTATTGCCACCATTAAAACCGGCAGAAATTTGCGTTTCAGAATTTCGGATAACCTGAGCGGAATAGAGGACTACCGGGCAACGGTAGATGGTCTGTGGGTTTTATTGGAATATGATTATAAATCGGGAGCCTTATGGGGAACCGTGCCAAAGTCAATTGGCAGGGGCAAATACAAACTTATTCTAACTGTTACGGATAAAATGGGAAACAAGAGATCGTTTAAACAACTAATAACATTATGATCAGGAAATTGGAAAAGGCACCCGATTTTGAAGCCAAAAATCAGAACGGTAATTGGGTAAGACTTTCAGATTTTGCCGGAAAAAAGCTGGTACTCTATTTCTACCCGAAGGATGATACCCCTTCTTGTACGGCTGAATCCTGCAACCTGAGAGACAACCATCATACTTTTCTGAAACGCGGATACGAGATTCTTGGAATCAGTACCGACAGCGAAAAGAAGCACCAGAGATTCATAAATAAATACAACCTTCCTTTCGATTTGCTGGCCGATACCGATCACCGTATTTGCGAGACTTATGGCGTCTGGGCCGAGAAACAATTATTCGGGCACAAGTACATGGGCATACTGCGAACCACCTTCATTATAGACGAAAATGGTTTTATTGAAAAGACGATTGACAAAGTCAATTCATTGGAGCATGCGGGTCAGATTTTGAAATAATCCCGAAGTCGATTTTTTGAATTTCCTTTGATAATTTTTTTTCGTCATGTTGCTTAATTGAATTTAATTTCATTTTCTTTGGAGGATGAAAAGAGGACTCATTTTCTCACTGCTCATTTTAGGAATCCGGAGTATTTCTTTTGCTCAGGTACCAAAGGATTTTGGCCGCATCAATTGCGATGGCCCGGTTCCCGAAAATTTCTCCAAACTCTCTGTAGATAAGTACAGGGCAGATGTCAATACCGGAAAGCACAGAGCCAAACTGTCAAAGAAAAAGGCCCGCGAATATGCTGCGATAAGCACTTACAGCATTGACAATATGCTCATGAGCGGCAATGTTTTGTACGGCGATCCATTGAGCCGCTATGCAACAAAGATCATGGAGAAACTATTGGCCAATGATCAGGAGACCTTAGACAAACTTCGGATATACACGCTTAAAAGCAATCAGGTAAATGCCTTTTCAACAGATCAGGGAATCCTCTTTATCACAATAGGTTTAATGGGAAAGGTGGAAAATGAAGCCCAGCTTGCCTTTGTGCTAGCCCACGAAATAGCACATTTCAAGAAAAATCACAATCTGACGGCTTACAAAAAGAAAACCGATATCATGTCTGGCAAAAGTGGCTACCGCCATCTTTCAATGGAAGAACGTCTTTTGAAAACACTGAGCCACTCAAGAGAAGCGGAGTTTGAAGCAGATGAACTTGGGTTTGAAATATTCAACGATGCCGGCTATAATCTTTTGCAGGCCAATGCAGCTTTTGATTTTCTGCTTTATAGTTATTTACCTATGGATGACCCGAAAATAGGGCCAGATTTCTTTGGTGATGCTTATTTTAAATTACCGGCTAACTATCAGATCAAGGAAATTAACCTTCCCGCCGAAGAGGATGACGTGGACGACTCTGAACTTACCCATCCTAACGTTCACAAAAGGCAGGAGAAGATTGACAATTTTATGGATGAAATGAAGGTTGACACCTCAGCACGAATCTATATTGTTTCCCGGCAGGAGTTTGAACGTGTTAAGGAGTTGGCCTGCTTCGAGATGGTTTCCACCTATCTCAAGAACAATAATTTCATCAGTTCATTTTACCTTGTACAAATTCTTAAGAAAAAATACCCCCATCATCCTTTTCTTATCAGTGCAGAGTGTATGTCCATTTATGGAATGCAGCGATATGATAATAATGAACAGAAGAGCGACTACAATCCCGATTATAAGGAAGTAGAAGGAGAACAACAGGCTCTTTTCTTTTTGTTTTCCAAGCTCAGGAAAAAGGAACTCAATGTTTTGGCAGTAAAGTTTCTATGGGAAAAAAGCCTTCAATATCCCGATAATGATTTTCTGAAAAAGTTGCGTCAGCAGAGTTTGACAGATTTTGCAGAGCATGCCGATTTCAGAACCCGGTTTTTCTATACCGATGTGTCAAAAATTCCTGTGGTGGATACAACCAAAGCCATCAAAAAAAGACCTTCAAAATATGCTTACTGTGCCACAGCTTTTATAAAACTTTTTGGTGATTCTACTTTTGCAAATGCTTATAAGGCTACCATGAAATCTGAGAAACAAAAGGATGAAGAAGAAGATGGTGACGATGAAGGAGACACCGAGGTGGCAGAGGGGAGCAGAGAAGAAAGTGACGAAATGGAAGAAGTGAACAAACGCCCAAAATTGGATACTTTGATGATGCTTTCTCCCCGCTTTTTCAAAGTGGACAACAGAAAATCGGTTTCCAACCAAATGATTAAATCGGAATTGGAAGAAATTGCACTGAACAATAGAGTTCAGTCTTTTGCAGATGCTCTTTCGCTGGAACTCACTTATGTAGATTGCAGGGATAAAAACTCTTTAACAACCGAGAAATTCAACGAATACGCTTTGTTGGTTGATTGGCTGATTGAGCGAACGCAGTTTGAAGGTGAAAATTTCACCTGTTTCAATTCGCGATTGACTGAAAATGTAATGGAACATTACAATACCAATTATTTAGCAGTCAATACTGTTTGGAGTGCCATAGAGAAAAAAGAATTCAACATTGGTACATTGGTCTTGTGTATCTTTCTGTATCCAACGCTCCCTTTCTATATTTACTATCAATTAACACCTTATCAGGAGACCGAATACACCTTCGTGCTTTTCAATCTTCGAACGGGAGAATTGGAATACGTTGATTACAAGTTTTTTAAATCCAAATACCGAAAGGACATGATTAATGCACACCTTTACAATTCACTTAACCAAATAAAAAAATGATGAAGACATTCTTGATTTCAGCTCTGCTTCTGTTTGTGATTTTAGAGAATGCTATTGGGCAAGTCCTCAAATTGAACAAGGGAGAAAAGGAAAAAGTTTCCGGATATTTGGGCATGAAGAATATCGTTCAGGTTAAAGGTATGTTCGCATTTTCGATGCAGCCACAAAAGTCTATAACCGATGACAGTTATTGGGGATTGGAAGGAATAACCATTAATAAAGAATTCGAAATCAATGCAGATAGGATTCTTACCAATCGCAAATCGCTTGGTATTGTTTTAGGGACGAGCCAAACTTCAGTCGATTACAGCATCAATTCAGGTTATTATATCTTTGTGAATAACGATGAATATTTAAGTGGGGTTAAATCAACCCCAAAAATAACTGATGGCTATTTTGGGCTCAAATATAAACTATACCTTACAAGCAAAGGAGGGTTGGCCCCGGTAGGTAGGTATTGGGCATTCAATTTCAATGTACACAACTACAAGGTAGATTTAACCAATGTGAGTTTTTACACAACGGACAACTATACAGGTGAGAACTACAGGTACAAACTGGACAACCCCATTCATACCTATAAATTATCTGAGCTAGGCATTGCCTCCGGAGTCAATAGGATAATTGGTAAAAGGATAGTAATGGATTATGGCGTTCAACTGGGTTTTCTCAATTCTCGACGCTTTCTCAAAGCCATAGGAATAAATGATGACGAATCATTTGATACAACTCTGGATTATATTCAAGAATTGACATTGGTACGTCTTACCAAATTCCACTTTATGAAATTTTACTTTTCTGCTGGTTATATTTTTTAGAAATGAAAGAGATGAATAGGATAATTATCATAGGAATGCTGCTTTTTTCAGCCTGCATTTACAAAGAAGATGTGCCATTTACTTTGGTTGATGGATCAGCACCTGAAACATCGATTGTTATCGACCCACCCTGTAGCTTCTCAAATTACATGGAAATAGATGGTTTAAGTCCAAACTTCAAGGGTTCTATAATAAACATAGATGAAGATTTGTCGAGTGATTATTCAATTACAGCAGATGTTAAACCTACGGGCACCAGCGGACAGTTAAACATGCTTTTTACGAAACGCCGCCCTAAGAAGAATATAATATATACTTATAGCGGTAATGGGATAGTGCCACCCGATGAAATAACTTGGTACTTTAAAGTAGGATCAACTAAATATTACCCTCAAAGTGGAAAATTGTATGTCGAGGTTTTGGCAAATATGAATGTAAAATTCACCTGGTGTGATGTTGCATTCAAACCACCGTCATCTTCACTTTCTCGACTTAGCCGGGGAAGTTTTGTTTTAGACTAATATAAGTTGGATGAAATACTTTTCGTACCTGATTTTTTGGATAATCATTGTTCCAATAGTAACTAAGGGTCAGGAAATTAAATCTAAAAAGAGAGAGAAGGAGAAAGTGTCGGGTTATTCGGGTAAGAAAAATATTCTGCAGATAAAGGGGATGGTTGGAATATCTACCCAACCACAAAAACCAATCAAAGATGAAAGAGGTACCGGAAATTATGGTATAAGCTTAAATAAAGAATTGGAGTTTAATGCTGTACGAGTGCTGACCCAAAGGAAATCTGTTGGACTTGTTTTTGGATTAAGCAAAACATCGATGCTTTTCAGAGATATATACGATGCAGTTCTGATTAACAATACCTCCTTTGTTTATGCGAATTCGACACCTCTGATCAGGGATCAATATTTTGGTGTGAAGTATAAACTTTATACCCAACGGAAAGGTGAATTGAATTCAGTCCGGCCCTATTGGGGTTTTAATTTAAACATCCATCAATATTCAATCGACATGACATCGGTTGAATTTTGGGGAAGCGACTATGACTTATATGATCGTGAAACCTTAACACAATATAAATTTGAGAACGGGGTTCACAAGTACACATTGGCTGAAGTTGGTGTCTCTGCTGGTATCAACAGAGTAATAGGCAGTAGGATCATTTTGGATTATGGTGTACAAACTGGTATTGCTCAGGCCAAAAGAGCTTTTCAAAGGTCAGAGGGATATGACATCAAAAAATATATAGAAAATAGCATTTTAAACCGAATTGCCAAATTCCATTTATTGAAATTTTATTTATCTGCAGGATACATCTTTTGAATAATTCATCATGAGCAAACCATTGTCACTCTTTTTTTTTCTGCTAAGCTCCTGCATTCTCAAAGAAGAAACACCTGATAATTTTATTTACGACACCATAAACCCAGACTGTGCTTATGGCAATTACGGAGAGATAGACAGCCTTTTGCCGGTACATAATGCGGTTATTTCCTATGTTGAGGAACATAAGAATAACGATTATACGATTTTGGCACTGACAAATGCACCGGGATCGGTCGGCTATCTGGAATTGATCCTGAAAAATAGGCGTCCCAAAAAGAGTGGTATCATTGTTTTTGAATCAGGTTATTCGACCTCAGATATTTTGATATGGACCTGGAAAATACAGGCCGACACATATGAGGCGTATAATGGGAAGTTGTATGTTCAGGTCTTTGCAAATATGAAAGTGAAATTTACATGGTGTGATTTTGAATTCAGGAATAAGAAAACCGGATCCATTCATAAAAGCCGAGGAAGTTTTTTACTGAATTAGCCAGGTTAAAAAATGAAAAAAGTCATCATCCATATTGTAATTGTTCTGTTGGTTTCAACCAGTGCCAACGGGCAAGTTATTTCTTTGGACAAGACAACAAAGGAGAAAGTGTCGGGCTATCTTGGGAAAAAGAATATTGTTCAGGTTAGAGGCATATTCTCAACATCTGATCAACCCCAAAAATCATATGAAGAAAAAAGGAAATTCGGACTTTTCGGTTTAACAATAAATAAGGAGTACGGGGTTAATATTGATCGGGTATTGTCGAACAAACATTCACTCGGGATAATCATTGGCACTTCATCTACTTCAATGAAATTTAAAATGCCAAAAGGATTGGTCGAAATGCAAGGTAGTTGGCTGAATAGTATTAATTCCACTCCAACCATAAATGACAAATACTTTGGTGCTAAGTTTAAACTTTACAATCGAAAAAAAGGGGGCCTTTCTCCAATTGGACGATATTGGACCATAAATGCAAATATTCATAACTACGTCATCGATATGAAGATGCTTGAATTTATGGTTTTTAGAGAAGGACAATTAGGGGAAGAGTTTGTGCCGTTCAAATTGGTAAGTGGGGTTCACAAATATACCCTTATGGAATTTGGGGTTTCAGTTGGCATGAACAGAGTGATTGCCAAACGATTAATACTGGACTACGGTGCTCAAAGTAGTTTTGTTCAAGTCAATAACTTAATAGATTCGTTTAATTTAGAGTCAGACACCAACCCGTTAACGGTAGAGGACTTTGTAAGAAGCAGTATTTTAAAACGTATATCAAGATTTAATCTTTTGAAGTTCTATATTTCCGCTGGTTTTGTGTTCTGATAAAACAAAATGATATGAACAAGCTCTTTTGGTACCTGATACTCTTATTTTCTTCTTGCATAATAAAAGAAGAGGCACCTATGGAGTTTATTGATTTTAATGCATATGAATCACATTCAGATGTCATTCCCCCATGTTCCTTTTTGAAACAAAACCATAATATAATTGACTCTTTCCCATTTTTTGAAGGTGAAATAACCTCAATAAGACAGGTTGGAGTTGTACCTTGTTCCATAAATGGAGAAGTTGTTACGAGTAACACGAAAACTAGCTTTAGCGTATATTTTGTTAAAGGACGTCCAACCAAAAGTGTAAAATACAAGTTTGTTTCTGGTAATGTCACCCCCAATGACATCATTTGGTCATGGCATATTAAATATCAACAAGAGACATTTAAGGCCCATAATGGAACCTTATATGTTGAGGTACTTCCGGATAGTAAGGTCAAATTCACGTGGTGTTCGGTTTTAATCAAGGCCAAAGATGTAGAAAGGACTTTCACTTGTAGGGGCAATTTTGTATTGGATTAATGATAATTGAATGAAAAATATTTGGTGCTTCATTTTTTTGATTGCAATTGTCTCCTCAGACACTTTGGGTCAGGTAATAATAAGCACGAAGGGGGTAAAAGACAAAGTTTCCGGTTATCTTGGGAAAAGAAACGTTGTTCAGGCTAAAGGCTTGTTTTCCATTTCAAGACAGCCGCAACAAGCCCTCAGTCAAAAACCACCCGAAACTTTTCAAATTACTTTAAATAGAGAATTTGAACTCAATATTGAGAAGGTTTTAACCAATCGCAAATCTTTAGGTTTTATTTTAGGTGGATCTTCGACATCACTGAAATTTGATGTGCCGGATAATTATGTTTTAATGGAGGGCGGAGGATTGTCATTTGTCAACGGAACGCCGGCTATGACTGATAAATACTTCGGGATTAGGTGTAAAATGTACAATAGAAGTAGAGGAGGACTTGCACCAATAGGCCATTATTGGGCATTTAATGTCAATTTGCATAGTTATAAAATTGATATGTCAGGTTTGGATTTTGTTGTCTATAAAGAAGGACCATCGGGTTATTTCTTTGCTCCATATAAATTGGAGGATGGTGTTCACAAATACACTTTGGCTGAGTTTGGAATTAGTACAGGCGTGAATCGAATATTCGCTCAAAGAGTAGTTCTGGATTATGGTGTTCAATTTTCATTTACGAGGTTTGATCGTCTGTTTGGGTTGCTTAGAAATGATTATAGAGAGGCCACCGTTACTGCTGAAGAATTCTTAACAAGAAGTATTGTGTCTCGAATATCCTGGTTTCATATAATGAAGTATTATATCGCAGTAGGATATCTATTTTAATGAAAATGACAAATGAATAAAATTTCGTACTTTATTCTCTTGATTTTGACATCCTGTATGCTACATGTGGATGCACCAGTCAAATTCATTGATCAAACAAAACCTGAAGCCGAGTTTCCTAAAGCACCTTGTGTTTATACCAATTATGTAGAGATAGACAGCGTCTTCCCACATTTCAAAGGTGAAATAATTGATGTTGAGGAATATGTGCCAGGAGATTATTATATAATAGGACAAATCGAGCCAGTGGGAACTTATGGCCAATTTTCTATGAAATTAACTAGTCGTCCAACGAAAAATGCAATTTATAAATTCAAATCTGGTGAAGTAACTCCAAAAACTATTGAATGGTATTGGTCACCTTTGGGAAACAGATATTATCCATATGAAGGTGAATTGTTTGTTGATGTTTTACCAGACGGGAAAGTGAAATTTACCTGGTGCGAATTAGTTTTTCAAAGATCATCTTTCCCTGTTTTGCGACCAAGCAGAGGAAGTTTCATCCTTGACTAACCTCACATACCTCATCTCCTCCTCCCGAAAATTGAACTTGAACCCCTTCCGCCAAATCCTAAAACACCGAAAATTCCTCTGGCAACTTCTCTGACAATAGTACGTGTCAGACTGCTTTCTGCAATTTCCTGAAAAGTGCTCTTTTCTTGCCTGCCCGAAGATGTTTTTGAATCGTCAGGGGTTTCTGAAGAAGCGGTCTCAATCTTTTTATTCAGTAACTCGTAGGCACTTTCTCTGTCTAAAACCTCTTCGTATTTCTGCATGAGTACCGAAGATCGCAGAATCTGGTCTTTTTCGGATTCTGTGATCACATCCATTCTGCTTCTCGGGGCAGTCAGAAGCGTGTGAACCAGTGGCGTGGGTATTCCTTTTTCATTGAGCACCGTCACAAATGCTTCGCCAATTCCCATTTGTGTCAACACTTCATCAATTGTATAGTATTCAGAAATTGGATAGTTCTCCGAAGCCAGTTTGATGTCTTTTCTATCATTAGCGGTGAAAGCCCTTAGTGCATGTTGAATTTTCATTCCCAACTGACTCAAAACACTTGCGGGCACATCGGCCGGACTCTGCGTAATGAAGAACAAGCCAACCCCTTTTGACCGGATCAGCTTCACGATAGTCTCTATCTGATTCAATAAGGCACTTGAAGCCTCTTCAAAAATGAGATGTGCTTCGTCAATAAAGATGACTAATTCAGGTCTGTCGGCATCCCCACGCTCCGGGAAGGTTTCGTAAATTTCAGCCAGAAGACAAAGCATAAATGTGCTGAATAACTTGGGTTTGCTTTGGATATCATCAAGCCTGAGTATATTGATATAACCTTTACCATTGCTGTCCAGTCTCAAAAGATCATTCACATCAAAAGACCGTTCGCCAAAGAAAAGATCAGCACCCTGTTCTTCAATCTCTATCAGTTTTCTCATGATAGCCCCAATGGTCGAGGTGCTCACCAACCCATATTCTTTTTCCAGTTCTTCTTTCCCTTCGGAGGTAATATATTGGAGGGTCTTCCTGAAATCCTTGATGTCAAGCAAAGGCAATTTCCTGTCGTCGCAATATTTAAAGACCAATGAAATAACGCTGGCCTGAGTATCATTCAAACCGAAAATTTTGCTCAGCAATACCGGTCCGAATTCAGAAATAGTCGCCCTCATCCTGACACCGCGTTGTTCAGATATAGTGAGCAATTCGGCAGGATACTTTTCAGGTTGCCAGGGGAAACCAATCAATTTGTGCCGCTCTTCTATATTTGGGTTTAGGGTTCCGGGCTGCGTGATTCCGCTCAAATCACCTTTCACATCCATCAGCAATAAAGGTACACCATTTTCCGACAACCTCTCGGCCAGATTCTGCAATGTTTTTGTTTTTCCGGTTCCCGTCGCTCCGGCGATTAAACCATGACGGTTGAAGGTTTTCAATGGTGCTTTCACCTGATTATTTTCCAGCGTCTCACCATTGAGCATCGAGGTGCCCAAAACGATGGAATCTCCCTTAAAGGTGTATCCCTGGGTAATTTGGTTTCTGAAGCTTTCTCTTGTATCCATAAAATGTGATGTAATGGCAAATTAAAATCTTTTTAACGGCATCTAACTGAATCTGATAGATGAGAGATGGAATTTTATTACTTTTGCCCATCCAAGTATGGATTCCTCTTTAACTGTAATCATTTCTATGCTGGTCGTTTCGGCCTTTTTCTCGGGACTCGAAATTGCTTTTCTTTCCGCAAACAGATTAAGGGTTGAACTGATGAGTAACCAGGGTGCCCGGTGGGCTCAATTGTGTTCGGCTTATTACAAACAACCTTCCCGATTTATTAGCACAGTGATGGTTGGAAATAATATTGCTCTGGTGGTATATGGTTTAGCCATGGCCAAAGTTCTCAATCCTTTTTTCGTTGAGTATTCAGCTTTAACTCGCTTGCTATCAACTACGACAATATCCACCTTTATTGTATTGCTGACTGCCGAGTTCATGCCAAAATCGCTTTTCAGGATAAACCCGACGGGTATCTTGGCGGTCTTGATCTTTCCTTTCCAAATGTTTTACTATTTTCTTTGGCCGTTTGTCCAGGTTACCCTTTGGTTGGCAAAGAACAGTTTGTTTCTGTTGCTGCGAAAAAAGTTCACGGAAGAAACACCTTCTTTTAGCAAGATGGATCTTGACCATTATTTGAGCGAAACCGGAAACAGCGAAGATGCACAGCAGGAGATAGATACGGAAATTCTAAAAAATGCTCTTGACTTTGGTAATGTTAAGGTCAGGGAGTGCATGGTTCCAAGAACAAGTATCGTTGCTATGGATTTTGATGAACCAATGTCAGAGCTTCAAAAACTATTTGAAGAAAGCAGACACAGTAAAATTTTAGTTTACAAAGAGTCAATTGACAATATTATAGGCTATGTCCATCATATCGACTTATTTAAAAAACCGGCATCCATCAAAATGATGCTGAAGTCAATTCACATAACCAATGAGTCTAAACCTGCCCACGAACTTTTGAAAGAATTCACAAAAAGCGGAAGGAGTATTGCTCTTGTGGTTGATGAATTTGGGGGAACAGCAGGTATTGTGACCGTAGAAGATATCATGGAAGAGATATTTGGCGAAATAGAGGATGAACACGATGACAGTAAGGACATAATTGAAAGAAAAACCGGCGATGATGAATATGAATTTTCTGCAAGCCTTGAGGTAGATTACCTAAATGAAACCTATGACCTGAAAATTCCCATGGGCGAGTATGAAACTCTGGGAGGCTTTATTTATGCCTGGCATGAGAGCATCCCGTCACTAGGGCAAACAATCGTACTGGATAATTTTGAAATTACCATTCTTAAGGCAGATGAAAAAAAAATGGAACTCGTAAGACTTAAAACAATCAACGAATAACCAAGTCTTACCGGTTGTTTCATCTCTGTATAAATATTTTCTTTATTGACTGTTATAACAGAACTTTGCACGACCATTGGCTCCGTAGTTCAATTGGATAGAATGTCAGATTCCGGTTCTGACGGTTGGGGGTTCGAATCCCTTCGGAGTCACAAAAATATTAATCAACGGGTTTTAAATCTTTCCCGTCTGTTAGGCGAAAAATCCCAAAATGAGAACGTGGGCGAATGCTTAGTGTATAAACAATTTTATAACTAACTGAAATTCAACATTTGGCCGAAATTGGTTCGCTGTGGTTTAGAAATTGACTTAAGGTTTGAACTAATTTTTGAGAAAATGAAAAAAGCTATTACTCTTTGGGCTGTTGCGATTTTATTCACCCTTTTCTTTGCATTGATTTTTGGTTTCACCAGATCAAATGCTGATGTGCAAAATCCAAAGCCAAATATCAACAATCCACTTTAACTGATCAAAGTTCACCTAACGGTGAAGTTATCATTTTGAATACCAATGACAATGTCCAAAAACGGGTTCTGCTTTTGCAGAGCCTTTTTTTTTGATCTTGCCTCCTATAGAAACCTATAGACCCAACTCCTTTTTTTGTTCTAAACTGATTAGCGACGGAGCATCAATCATCACATCTCTCCCCATGTTATTCTTTGGGAATGCAATAAAATCTCTGATAGAATCCGACCCGCCAAAGAGGGAACACAAACGATCGAAACCGAAGGCAAGTCCTCCATGAGGCGGTGCCCCATATTCGAAGGCATTC
This sequence comes from Bacteroidia bacterium, assembly GCA_020053795.1. Taxonomy (GTDB): domain Bacteria; phylum Bacteroidota; class Bacteroidia; order NS11-12g; family UBA9320; genus JAGVMN01. The sequence continues at coordinate 20,884 of JAGVMN010000053.1, forward strand.
ATTAAAAAACCAAACTGAGCTTTGGCTTCTTCATCAGTAAAATTTAACAATTTAAACATCTTTTGTTGAAGATTTTTATGATGAATTCGGATAGAGCCTCCGCCAACTTCGATACCGTTGATGACCATATCGTAAGCATTAGCCCTTATCGCACCTGGGTTGGTTTTCATCATCGCAATGTCTTCGGGTTTGGGAGAGGTAAAAGGATGATGCATGGCATGCCAGCGATTGGTGTCTTCATCCAACTCCAGCAGCGGAAAGTCTGTCACCCAAAGAGGAGCAAAAACTTTTGGGTCACGCAAACCGAGTTGTCTTCCCATTTCTATCCGTAACTCTGACATTTGTTTACGGGTATTTTTCAATTCACCACTTAAAACCAAAATAAGATCTCCGGCTTTGGCACCTGTAATTTCTCCCCATCGTTTTAATTCATTTTCATTAAAGAATTTATCTGCCGATGATTTGAAAGTGCCGTCATCATTGCATCGGCAATAAATCATCCCTTTGGCTCCAATTTGCGGGCGTTTTATCCAATCGGTCAGTTCGTCTAATTGCTTTCTTGTAAAATGGTTTGCTCCGGGTGCCACAATTGCGAGTACCACCTCTGCCTGATCGAAAACATTGAATCCTTTGTTTTGAGTGATTGCGGTCAGATCGGCAAACTGCATCCCGAAGCGGATATCAGGTTTATCATTCCCATAGAGCCTCATGGCGTCATCATAGCTCATTCGCGGCAGAGGGTCTATTTCTATTCCTTTTATTTCTTTAAACAAGTGTTTTACCAAACCTTCAAACATGATCAGGATATCGTCCTGATCAACAAAAGACATTTCGCAATCAATTTGTGTAAACTCTGGTTGGCGGTCTGCTCTAAGGTCTTCATCCCTGAAACATTTTACAATCTGATAATATCGGTCAATACCGCTAACCATCAACAATTGTTTGAAAGTTTGAGGACTTTGGGGCAAAGCATAGAACTGTCCCTGATTCATGCGTGAAGGTACCACGAAATCTCTCGCACCTTCCGGTGTTGACTTAATAAGAACCGGTGTTTCTATTTCAATAAACTGATGAGCATCGAGGTATTTTCTGGTTTCTCGACTCAGGCTGTGCCTCAATTTAAGGTTGTTTCGAACCACTTCACGCCTGATATCGAGATAGCGATATTTCATTCGAATTTCATCACCGCCATCTGTGTCATCTTCGATGGTAAAGGGTGGAACTATGGCAGCGTTTAGTATTTTAATATCACTTGGTACAATTTCAATGTCACCCGTTGATATTTTATCAGATTTTGAATAACGTTCTATCACGCTTCCTTTAACAGAAATTACATACTCACGACCTAATTCTCTTGCTGTTTTAACTATTTCTTTGGCAGCATTTTCAGTTTCAATGGTAATTTGTGTAATCCCATAACGATCACGTAAATCAATCCAGAGTAAGGAACCTTTGTCTCTAACACCCTGCACCCAGCCGCTAAGTGTAACGGTTTCACCTATATTTGTTTTTCTTAATTCTCCGCAAGTATGTGTTCTGTACATGAAAATGGTATTGAGTGGCAAATATACGGGTAAACACCGCCGACAAAAAAGGGTCTTGTGACAGTGATTGGATTCAAACATTCCGAACATAGTGATGTCAGAAGAATGTAAAATGAGGCAATTTTTGATGTATAATGGCTGAATTTGTGACAGGATAAGTATAAATGGTTTGTCAGTTATGAGAGTAAAGTACTCTATTCAATTTACCTTACTTTTTATTTCTACTCGGTTTGGATTATTGGTTTAATTTGGATCGTTATAACCAAAAAAAAAATTAAATGATGGCCCGGCATTTTTTAAAAATTTTGGAACCTCGGTATGGTTATTAATGTCATGGATTAGTTATTTTTCACTCTTAATGGCCATCACAGCTTGATTTTGCTCTATCAATAAAAACACTTGCACGAACCCAAGGACGAAATACAAATTGAACTCAGCAAGTCAAAAATCGCTGTTTTGACTTTTGCCGTCTTTGATATTTTTTCCGGAGCTATTGCCATACTTATACTCTCATATTGGCAGACCAGTATAGCATCCTGGTTGACGAAAATAAGCTCAATTGCCTCAATTATCTTTTTTGGAATTTGCGGTGTTTATGGCCTGATTAAAATCTTTGACAGCAAACTCTTCATTTTCTTAAACAGAACCGGGATGATAGAAAATTCGGGCATGATGGGTGTACATTTACTAAAATAGGCAAACATTAAAAGCATAGAACCCATGCAGGTGGGAAACACAAAAATCCTGGTCATCTTTGTAAGAAACCCTGCGGACTATTTGAAAGATGCCAATTTTCCGCTTAGACTTTTATTGAAACTGAACGACAGGTTTTATCATACACCGCTGAGTATTTCAGACAATTCGCTGCAATGCAGTTTTGAAGAATTGATAAGAGTTGTGAGAGAAAGAATAGATAAATATCGTGCAGATTTCTGAACGGAGAAAGCAAATAAATATTTGATCTTTGCACAGACAACCTTCAAAGAAAATGTATCACTACGCAACCGTTACAGAGGCAATTAAAGAACTAAAGACACAGGGATACAATGTTGATTTCAATCTGGAGCAAAACTGCATCGTCTGCCATCCGGAAAGATTTGAGCCGGATGATTTCGAAATCAAAGAGGTCTATCGCTATGAAGGAGATTCTGACCCTGCCGATGAGGCCACTGTTTATGGCATCGAATCAAAAACAGGTTTGAAAGGTATTTTAGTGACGGGCTATGGCTTTGCCACGGATAATGTTTCTGCTGCCATACTGAGCAAATTGGCCAGTCATAAATAGGTTTCTCATTCATTTCGGCTCCGCTCAATGAACGAGTTTGTACTATGAGCAATTTCATTTGATCACAAACGTTAAAGTAGTTGTGTCTAAAGTTTGTGGTTGTTTTCTGTTCTTGATTTATGGTGTCAACTTGTTTGCTCAAGACACTACACTCGTGGAGACAATCAAGAGGGACTTTGGGACTATCACTCGTTATGATGCCAAGTGGACAATCGAAGATAATTTAATAAAACAGGTTATTATTGAAAATGGTGAGATATATGTATCGTTACATAAATACACACACGATTCAGTCATTGGAAGCCGCTTTTTTTTGACGCCCTCTGATCCGCCATACGCAGACTCACTGGGTTACTCCCCGTACTTCTGCACTATAGGCTACAATAAAGATTCCTTGTTTGAAGGTAGGTTTTTCGAAGAATATTACTTGGGTGAATACTTACATCCCTGTCAATGTCTCGCTCAACTTCATGCAGGCATTCACCCCGACTTGACCTGCATTATGTCTTGTGAATATGATACACTGAGAAGACTGGATTGGATCGAAAATCGTTTCGTTGATCGAAGCGGAATTGAAGTCGTAAAAACAAGGTACGGAGAGGAAAAAGAAGTGTGTGTACGATACTATGATAGGAGCAAGAATCTGATAAAAGGGGTTGATGGATGTTCTCAATTCATAATCAGGTACGACTTAATTGATAGAGTCGTTTATAAGAAGCACTACAATACCTGTAATTATGGTTGGTATGCAGAAAAATATGTATTCAAAGGGAATAAAGAGTTTCTCTATGAAACCAATAGAATGGGTTCCAAATTATACAGTATCAAAGAGTTTCAGGATCAAAACACCTATAAACAGACCACTTTCCATAATGATTCGTCCGTGACCATCACAAAATACATCAGATCAGAAAAACCCATTGAAAAACAGATTTTGAAAAATAGTCTGGTCGTGGAAAAATGGGACTGGGAATATTTACAAGAAGGGAATAAAGAAATTGCAATTGTCCGAAAAAACGGCAATGAAGATTATAGAATAGAAACTATCCGAACGCTGCTCAAAGGCAGGTAATCATGTTAAAGTGCATCAATTCTGATCATCAGTTCGAAGTAGTTTTTTCAACGGCACCGCTACTCGTTCATTTCGGCTCCGCTCAATGAACGAGAGAGTGTTCCCTGAGTGAAGTCAAAAAATCATTCTTTCATTCCCTCAAAGTAAACCACCAACTTATCTGCTACTCATTCATTTCGGCTCCGCTCAATGAACGA
>JAGVMN010000074.1 GCA_020053795.1 Bacteroidia bacterium
AGCCAGCCTATTGGAAGGGGGATTGGCCCTTCACTGGAAGCAATGGACGTATTGAGTGTGCTGAGAAATGAACGCGAAGCCCCCGAAGACCTGAAGCAAAGAGCCATAATCATTGCCGGTGAATTATTGGAACTATCAGGAAAATCAGGAAAAGGTGAAGGTGCAAAAATGGCTACAGAAATACTGGCTACAGGTTTAGCTTGCAAAAAATTCATGGATATATGTGCATCACAGGGGCGTTTCACTGAGCCTACCTATGCAGTATTTAGCAGGGAGGTTTTAGTTGAGGTGGATGGAATGGTTCAAAAAATAGATAACAGAAAGATTGCCAAACTGGCCAAGCTTGCCGGAGCCCCAAAATCTCCTAAAGCCGGTGTATTGTTCAACGCTCCATTGAATAAACAAGTAAAGAAGGGTGATGTTCTGTTAACCATTTATGCAGAAACGCAGGGCGAACTGGATTATACCCTTGAATATTATAAAAGCCAGGCCCAAATAATTGAAATAAAATGAACAACCAGAACATCATAATTTTTGCATTGCCCGGCAATGAAATATTAGCTATTGATATGGCAAAAAAATACCAAGTACAAATTGGCGAATTTACCATAAGAAGTTTTCCTGATGGCGAAACTTATGTCCGTATCCACTCGGATGTAACAGATAAAAAAGTCGTAATGGTGTGTTCATTAGACCGCCCGGATGCCAAACTGTTGCCTTTATTCTTTTTATCACATACTGCGATTGAATTAGGGGCTAAATGTACCTGCCTGATTGCCCCTTATCTGGCTTATATGCGACAGGACAAACAGTTCCATCCCGGTGAGGGTATTACTTCAAGATATTTCGCATCATTGATATCAGGTTTTGCCGAAACCATTACCACAGTTGATCCTCACTTGCATAGGTTTAGTTCCTTGTCCGAAATTTATTCTGTTCCTGCTACAGTTGTGAGGGCTGCAAATCACATATCTGACTGGATAAAAAACAATATCTCCGACCCTGTTCTAATTGGTCCGGATAGTGAAAGTGAACAATGGGTTTGCGAAGTGGCTGCCAATGCCAATGCCCCCTTTATTGTATTAGAAAAAATAAGACGTGGAGACAAAGATGTGGATGTTTCAGTTCCTATGGTTGAAAAATATAAACATCAAAATCCTGTTCTGGTTGACGACATTATTTCAACAGCTCGAACAATGATTGAAACAGTTGGCCATCTTAAAAGAGCAGGAATGAAACCCCCTTTTTGTATTGGCATTCATGCTGTGTTTGCGGGAAATGCTTATCTGGACTTACTGAAAGCTGGGGCGGCAAAGGTGATAACCTGCAATTCCATTTCTCATGAAAGCAATGAGATTGATATTAGCGATCTGTTCTTTTCCGTTTTCAATAGTGACAGCGAAACAACAGGGAAAATGGAAGAATAACACCATAAAAAATAAATAAAATGAACAAAACAAAACCTTTTTCTGAAATACGTCTTAAAGACCTGCCCCTTGTTGGAGGCAAAAATGCTTCTCTTGGCGAAATGTTCAGCACACTTTCATCCAAAGGCATCCGTGTACCGGATGGATTTGCAGTAACGGCTGAGGGTTATTGGAATTTTCTGAATCACAATAACATTGTATCCCCGCTAAGTAGTTTACTTTCGCAACTTGATATTAAAACATTTAATAATCTTTCTGACATTGGTTCTAAGGCCCGGAAACTTTTATTAGAGGCATCCTTTCCAAAAGCATTGAGAGATGAAATTGTCATAGCCTATAAACAATTATGTGAGCGTTCAGGCAATACTATTTCTCTTGCTGTTCGCAGTAGTGCAACGGCAGAAGACTTACCAAACGCAAGTTTCGCAGGCCAGCAGGAAACATACCTGAATGTTAAAGGTGAAGAAAATTTAATAAAGGCATGTCAACGTTGTTATGCTTCTCTTTTTACCGACAGGGCAATAAAATACAGGGTTGACAATGGTTTTGAACACATGAAAGTCGCATTATCTATTGGGGTTCAGGTGATGGTTCGGTCAGATTCGGCCAGTTCAGGTGTGATGTTTACAATAGATCCCGATTCAGGTTTTGAAAATGTGGTATTGGTATCAGGAGCCTGGGGCTTGGGTGAAAATGTGGTTCAGGGAAGTGTAAACACGGATGAGTTTCTTGTTTTTAAGCCTTTAATGGGCAAGGTGAATCAACCAATTATTTCTCACAAGCTTGGCAGCAAGCTGAAAACAATGATTTACTCATCAAAGAGCGAAAACGAAATTCTAAAACCGGAAGACGCAGTAATAAACTTAGATACCCCGGTAGAAAAACAAGAGCAGTTTATCTTAAATGACAATGAGGTATTTCAACTGGCCGATTGGGCCTGTAAAATTCAGGAGCATTATCAATGCCACATGGATATTGAATGGGCAAAGGACGGAGGGAATGGAAAACTGTACATAGTGCAAGCCAGGCCGGAAACAGTTCACAGCAATAAAAACAAAAATTTATTCAGGCAATATATTTTAAAAGAAAAAGGTAAAGTGCTTTGTAAAGGAGTTGGCCTTGGAAACCGCATTGCGTCAGGTAAGGCGAGAATACTTCATTCACCGGCAGAAATTTCAAAACTGAATGATGGAGAGATATTAGTTACTGAACGCACCGATCCTGATTGGGATCCGGTATTAAAAAAGGCAACTGCTATTATAACCAACCAGGGTGGAAGAACCTCTCATGCTGCCATTGTTGCTCGCGAGGTGGGTGCAATTGCTATTGTTGGTGCAGGTAATGCCACAAGTGCGATTAAAGACGGGCAGATAATTACTGTTTCTGCTGCGGAGGGTGATACCGGTTACGTATATGACGGAAAACTGGAGTGGGAAGAAAAAACAACCGACGTCAGCCATATTAAGATGCCGGATACTAAACCCATGCTCATTTTAGGCCATCCTGACCAGGCGTTTAAGTATTCATTTATGCCTAATAATGGAGTTGGTCTGATGAGAATGGAGTTCATTATCAATAATGCTATCGGTATTCATCCAATGGCTTTGCATCATTTTGAAAAAATAACAGATGAAAAAGTTAGGGAACTGATTGAAAAAAGAACACATCATTATTCAGATAAAAGAGATTATTTTATTCATCGTCTTGCTGAAGCTACCGCAATTATTGCAGCAGCCTTTTATCCGAAAGATGTGATTGTTCGCATGAGCGATTTTAAATCCAATGAATATGCCAATCTCATTGGCGGTAAACAGTTTGAGCCGGATGAAGAAAACCCCATGATTGGTTTCAGGGGAGCTTCTCGATACTATCACCCGCTTTATAAAGAAGGATTTGAGATGGAATGTAAAGCAATGAAACTGGTGAGAGAAGAAATAGGATTTACCAATGTAAAGCTGATGATCCCATTTTGCCGGACAGTGGCAGAAGCACAGAAAGTAAGCGGACTTATGAAAGAGTATGGCTTGGAAAGAGGGAAAAACTCGTTGGAATTATACATGATGGTTGAAATTCCAAGCAACGTAATGTTAGCTGAAGAATTTGCAAAACATTTTGACGGATTCTCAATTGGTTCAAACGATCTTACGCAACTCACATTGGGAGCCGACAGGGATTCCTCACTCCTAAGCGATATTTTCAGTGCTTTTGATCCGGCGGTGATGCAGCTTATCCGCATGTCCATAGAAAAAGCAAAAACAGCAGGAATAAAGATCGGCTTGTGTGGCCAGGCTCCAAGCGATTATCCTGAATACGCCAGGTTTCTTGTGGAATGTGGCATTGGCAGCATTTCATTTAACCCTGATGCACTTTTAAAAGGGATTGAGAATATTCAAAATGCGGAATAGAATTACGAAACCAAGCAATTAACAATTAAAAAAATAAAATCATGAAAAGAAACGATTTCAAATTATGGACCCGCGTCATTTTTCTATTTGCGGCTGCAAGCTGTACTCAGGCTCAACAGGAAAACAAAGAGACAAGTCCGCAAGAGGTGAAAAGTTCTGAGACAAAGCAAGAGCCCAATGTTGGCGACAGGGTGTCTAAAGAACTGGTATGTATGGTAAACGATGCATACATGGGTAAGCCACAAATACCCATTCTGGTCAATGGCAAAACTTATTACGGCTGTTGCGATATGTGTGTCAAAAAATTAAATGAGCAGGAAGATGCCCGTATCGGTACCGATCCGCAAAGCGGTAAAAAAGTGGATAAGGTAGATGCTTTTATTGTGCTTTTGGACAAGCAGGGTACTGTAGGGTATTTTGAGTCTCAAAAGACTTACGAGGCTTTTAAGAGCAATTAAAGGTTGAATATTCTTAACAATACAATTAACGCGGTATAAATATTAGAAATAAATCAAAATAGCTATACATGTTGTTATAAAAATTGAACAACCCGAAAACGAAAATTATTGATCTAAAGTAAACCCATAGTTAGAAATCAAAAATGGTAACTATAATATGAGTAGGGACAAGAAAAAGGGGATTGCCCTTTAATACGTCTCAATGTTCACTCCATGACAATTTTTGAATTTCTTCCCACTGCCACAGATACATTTATTGTCAAATGTTCTTTGTGCATCAAAGTGCCTTTGTATAATTTGGCGGTATTTTTCTATTGGCTTAACGAAATCAACCTCATGCTCTGATGGCCACCTAAAGGAAACGCATGTTTGGCCATTCAAGTTTGTTATTGAAAATCTCCGACCCCAATAATATCCATTCCTAAAAGGCAAGTGATCCCGTGTTCAGAGGCCACATTTCCGACTGTTACGGTTACCCCTGTTATAACAGCATCTGATTTGAGAAATATGTCAACCAAATAAGTCTCCTTAATAAGCCCACTTTCACTGGCAGTATTTACGGTCTTGCACCCTTAACAGGTAATAGTAAATGATCTAAAACCTCTTGCGTAATTACGCTGCTCGACGCACCTGTGTCCCAAATTCCCTTAGTCTTATAGGTTTTGGCATGGTTTCCTGCTTCTGCAATAGCAATTTCCCAAACAAGGACATTTGCAATACCTTTGGACTTTGACGTTAGTGCATGAGTGTTTTTGGTACTTCTATACCGCATTAGGAAAATGAGACACGCGAATAAAACGTAGTGCTATAATCTGTATTCCCCGGTGAACATCGCTGAATCAAAAAAGAACCCGGCGTGTAATTCACTTTGCTTTCGTTATACGCTTCAATTTCAGACTCAAAAACTCCAACAACATCCTCTCCTACGATAACCAAGAATTTGCCATTGTAACTTTCAATAAGTTCCTTTTGATGACTAATGTAGAAATTTAGTTCTTTCTCCAACATAGAATAACACAAAGGTAACTCTTTAAAAATATTTCACAAATGATTTATTTTTGTCCTACAATATACCTAATTTTGACCCATCAAACAATAAGAACATGGATTTCAAGAACTTAAAAGACCTGCTTTACAAATTCTCAGACGACAATGTTTGCCGTGAATACCTTGCAAACCAAAGGTGGAACGGGAAACCAGTTTGTCCATACTGTAATCATGACAAGGTTTATAATATCGAGGGCGGTAAGCGTTACAAGTGTGCTAACAGTGAATGTTACAAGAAATTCAGCGTGACCGTTGGAACCGTATTTGAAGATACCAAAGTGGGTTTAAGTACTTGGTTTGCCGCTATGTATTTAGTGACCTCAAATAAAAAAGGAATCAGTTCCTTGCAGTTAAGCAGGGACTTGGGTGTTACCCAAAAAACAGCTTGGTTTGTGTTGCACAGAATCCGTGAAATGATGAAAGACACCAACCCTGTAATGTTGTCAAATGAAGTTGAAATAGATGAAACCTACATTGGTGGAAAAGAGAAAAACAAACACGCAAGTAAAAAGCAAAAAGGTACACAAGGCAGGAGTTCACTTGTTAAAACACCTGTATTGGGAATAGCTGAAAGAAATGGCAAAATTGTAACTGTACCTGTTGCAAATACATCTGCAAACACCTTGCAGCCAATTATGGTAGATGTTGTTAGTCCGGGGTCTGTAATCTATACCGACGAATGGCACGGATAAGAGGTTTGAAAAACAACTACGACCATAGAATTGTAAAACATTCATCAGGCGAATATGTAAACGGCACAAGCCATACAAACACCATTGAAGGGTTTTGGGGTCTATTGAAAAGGTCTATCTATGGAATTTATCATTCAGTAAGTCCTAAGCACCTTGCCAAATATTGCAGCGAATCAGCTTTCAGATATAACACAAGAACATTGGGTGAAAGCGAAAGATTTAACGTTGCAATTTCTCAGTGTGTCGGAAATTTGACTTATTTCAGATTAACCGAACAAGTCTAATTAACTTGGTTTTGGCCCAAGAAATAATCAAATTCAAGAATGCCTATTTCGAGTTGTTCGGTTGCAATTGCTTCAAGATGGAAATAGTCCACCATTTGGCTTGGACTAAGAGAAATTACCGCATCGTTGTAAGCCAACCATGTGTCTTTTTCCCTTCTCATTCCTACATAGGTAGCGTAACGATTTAAGAACTTTTTGGCAATTGAATAGGGCACCTCTCCCATTAAGCATAGGCATAACTGCCTTTTGTCGTTCTATTGTAGTATAATGGTAGCGGGGATGTGATTTTACCGTCATCTCTTCTAAAACCAAACTTGATTAGGATGTTTTCTAATGTACCTTTTTCGACATGAACATCAAAGAATATATTCAATCCTTCTTGAAAATCCCGTAAAGCTTCTTTTTCACTAACCCTGGAGTACCCAATAACCTTAAAGTTAGGGCTTGAAATAGTAAACATCCCATCAACTTCCCTAACATATATAGGGATTTCTGGCACATTGATACTGGTTATAACCCCATTACCATCTTTAATCACATGTACGCTAATTTCAGTTTTCATGGCTGTTTGTCTCGATGCAAAGTTAACGCTATTTCAGCAAACTTTGTTTCATTGGTCAATATTATGACAAGTATAGTATATTTGCAATAGATGGATAAGAAGCCAAAAAAGAAAAGGTCTGAGAAGTACGACACCAAATTAAAGGTGGACGGAACCTTTGACCAGTTGGTGAAAATCGGTTTGAGTTACGACAAAAAGTCAAAAGACAAAGAACCGAAAAAATGAGACTTTCAAGTCAGGGAAAAGGTCTTGGCGTTCCTTGTCCCTGATAGTATATAGTTACCTCAAAAGTTTTGTTCTAAAAATGGTCGAGACTTTTATTAATATTGACAGGGGAAAGAGAATGTTTACCCCCCCCCCGCTATAATTTTTCTTGTTCTTTTTGACTTGCCAGCCAGACCATTTGAAGTTTTTCTTGTAACGGTCAGAAACAGTGAAACTATTGAAGTCACTGCAAAGTAATTCACCTGAAATGCTGGAGAATATATTTAAATCCTTGCCGTCACAAATTGCGTATATAAAATCCCCACCATTTAAAATCTTTTCATTCAACTGTTCAAAAGAGATCAGTTTGTAGTCATTAGGGTACTCTGACATCACCTCATTCAAATCGGCTTTTTTAACAAAACATTTAGGCGGAATAGCTTTCTCAATCAAATTGTCTGTAATAAAGAGGGTTTCAGTTTTGGTTTCTTTAAGTCTTCATACATAATTCTAGTACTCAGAATTTCCTTTTTTTCTCATAAAGAGGTCTCTATGAGTTTAAGGTAATTTCCGATTTTAGCCGGTTTCAAATTGTCAAATTTGGCGTAATTATTCACGTAATCTAAAAATTTATCTCTAGGCAGTTTAGTGTCTTTCATTTTAGCCATTAATTCACAATCAAAAATTAATTCAAAAAAGCCGTATATTGTGATATTGTCATTTGTAAATTTCATCTTTGGGTTCAATTTATCCATAATCGCGTGTAGAGGCTGACAATTTAGTTGGTACTGGTATTGTAGTCATAAGCTAAGGAAATAAAAGATGAGTTCTGCCTATCTAAATATTCGGGAAGTTCATCCATGCCAAGAATTTGTATTTTCGAATAATTACATTGGGCATCCAAGACCTCAAGCCACTCCTCTGACTCATCCCTCAAGTTTTCCGGAAGTACGAAAAATAAGGTGCTTTTCTGAAGTCGTTCGTATTCTATCTCTTATATCCCAAAACTATTGAACTTGTTAGAAGGCCCATAAACAGTTATGTTGGCAATCGTCTTAAAACGCAGGGGCTACCGTCAGAGAAAATCTGCATATTTCAAAAAAGGCCCATTTGATACTTCCCTGTCACAAATTGCTGGATGCGGCCTCTGAAGCAGCAAGAGGAGAAAATAAAATAGGTTCTACCTTGCGGGGAATCGGGCCAACCTACCGCGACAAAACCGGACGTTCAGGAATCAGGATCGGGGATATTTTTCTGAAAGACTTTGACAGAAAATATCAGGAAACGCACCTCCGCAGCATGGCATTGGTTCAGCACTATGGCTACACTGATTTTGATCTGAAGCAACTCGAAGAAGAGTTTTTCATGGCAGTTGACTATCTGCGGGAATTTAAATTCGTGGAGAGCGAATATTTTATCAATGATTTGATCAGTCAGGGAAAAAGAGTCTTGGCGGAGGGGGCACAGGGTTCTATGCTCGACATTGATTTCGGGTGCTATCCATATGTTACATCTTCCAACACCATCAGCGGCGGGGTTTGTACCGGACTGGGTATCGCTCCAAAGCAAATCAACAAGGTCAAAGGTATTTTCAAAGCCTATTGCACTCGCGTAGGTGGTGGTCCTTTCCCTACAGAGTTAAATGACGAAACCGGCGAGTTACTGAGAAAGATAGGAAACGAGTACGGGGCTACTACCGGCAGACCACGTCGCACCGGATGGATAGATCTGGTAGCATTGAAATATGCCATCATGCTCAACGGTGTAGATGAACTCATCATGATGAAAAGTGATGTGCTGAGTGGCTTTGAAGAAGTTTTAGCAGCTACTGCCTACAAAGTTGATGGTGTAAAAACCACCCAAATACCCTTTGAGGTTTGTGAAGCCCGCATAGAACCGGTTTATGAATCACAAAAAGGCTGGTCAGAAGATTTGACCGGAATCAGAGATTTCAAGGGTTTGCCACAAACATTTAAAGACTATATCGATTTTGTGAACCGGAATCTTGACTCTGAAATCAGTTTACTCTCTGTAGGGCCGGATAGGGGTAGCGGCAGGAACGAAGACCCGGAAGGAGAAAAGGCAGAGTTTATTAAATTGGTTTCTCTGGCAAAGGATTTGAAGAGGTGATTATATGATTTTTGTTTTCGGCCGGAGGTTGATCTTAACAGATCAACCTTTTTGTTGTGGGATACTCAATACTGGGAGAGAATCATGCATTAAATTCCCAAGCCAAGGTTTTATTTTTAAATTTGGCCGACAAAATCAAAATCTTGATACTAATGAAAACCAAGCTAACTGTAGCCTTATTAACCCTCTGCCTTTGGATGTCTGCCGCTCAAAACCCCATTGCCAAGCTGGGCAAAAAACTCAAAGCAGAATCTTTTGAACTGACCGTTTTTAACAATCAAACCTATTTCCCCTTTGTAGGAATGGGCAATATTGTCAGATCGAAATACCATCCCGGGCTTTCTTTTGGATATAGTCACAACCTGAAGGAGAAAAAGAAACGCACCCTTTACCTCGATTACAGAGTCGGGGTTTTTAACCATCGTTTTATACAAACCGGTGTTCAGCTTTACAGCAATATTGGTTACAGGTTCGAACTGCCCCGAACTTTTTTTGTGGCCACAGAATTTGGTTTGGGTTATTTGCATTCCATCAAGCAACAAACCACTTTCGAGGCGGATGCCGATGGAAGTTACAAGAAAGTGGCTAATTGGGGAAGGCCGCAACTAATGACGGGAATCGGAATAAAACTTGGCAAACAGGTTAGTATAAAGGAAAAGGACGTCAGGATCTATCTCAATTACCAACCATGGTTTCAACTGCCCTTCATCAAATCGTACGTGCCGCTGATGCCTAACAATTCTCTTCACCTCGGCTTTGACTTTATATTGAAATAACCATGAAACAGACAATTTTATCAGCCGTTTTTAGCTTCCTGATTCTGGGGTTCAATTCTTGCAAAAAGGCCGAAGTTGAAAAAACCGGCGATTGCAGCTATGTTGACAACCCAACGCCCACCCATCCGAAGGGAGCTGCCATGCAGGCCATCATTGACAAGTACATCAAAAAAGGGTTGCCCGGAATTTCGCTGATGGTTACCAATGCCGATGGGTCATGGGTTGGGGTAGGAGGATACAGTTCGCTGGAAGACCAGATCAAATTCAAACCCTGTCACATTTCTAAAGCCGCCAGCATCACCAAGTTTATGGTCGGGACACTGGTGTTTAAGCTGATGGAAGATTCGGTCAATTCACACCTGGGATATAATGACCTCGAAAAACCCCTGAGCACCTGGATAGACAAAAAGATTTTGGACAAAATAGAGAATGGGAGTGAGGCCACGCTGAGGCAATGTATGAACCATTCTTCGGGAATCTACGATATTATCATTGACTCCGATTTTTATCTGGGTGTTCTCAATGATCCCAATAAAAGATGGACTCAGGAAGAGCTTCTCAAATTCGTTTATGGAAAAAAGGCGGCATTTAAAACCGGGGACACCTCAGGGTATTCCAACACGAATACCTTGTTGATTAGTATGGTGATTGAGAAAGCTACCGGACGGGCACACGGAGAATTACTACGGGAGAAAATCTGGACGCCCCTGGGGATGAATGATACTTACTATCAGGGTAGAGAAGACCTTCCGGCTTATGTGGCACAGGGCTACTACGATCTTTACAACAAAAAACAGTTGACCAATGTCAGCAACATTATACCCGGTAGCGGTAATGGCTATGGGGGTGTCTTTTCCAATGTCTATGATTGCCAGAAATTCATAGAAGGGGTATTGGTCAAAAAAACGGTCCTCTCGGATAAATCACTGGGCTATATGTTGGTTTACGGCCCACCGGACGAGGTGAACAACTACGGGCTTGGCATCATGAAAAAATTCACCGACCGCGGCCTCAATTTCGGCCTCGGACATTCAGGCCGCGATTTGGGCTATTCCGCCGATCTGTTCTATTTCCCCGAGAAACAATTCTACACCAATTTCTTTGTGAACTACGGCACCGACTCCGACAGTTTTTTGAAGCAAACTTTTAAGGACTTTGAAAATGAGGTGATGGATGAGATGTTGCGGTGAAAAAATAATGGGTACGAGTTGCAAACTCGCACCAGTATTGGGATTTATCAAACTAAATGTCGAAGGTTTAAGACGCCATAATTCGACACACTTCGTTACTGTGTTGACGAACTTTTATCAATAGAAAAACGTTGTATGGATAAATTACTACTTTTGCGGACTTTTTAACATTATAGAACCC
>JAGVMN010000031.1 GCA_020053795.1 Bacteroidia bacterium
AACACAATATGCAGAGTTAATTTATGACAGCACTCTCATTTTGTTTGACTATCCAATGGATCGAACCATTACAAAAGGAGGAACCTATTACCGAGACCCTTCCGTGCCGGAGGGACAACCCAATTACCAATGGTGTTGTGTAGCGGCTGATAAAGTACTGCCTTCGGGTGTTCCTTATGATGTGCTTGCTGAATTATATCTGCCCGAAGAAGACCCAAATTTAGTTCAATTTTACGAAACCGAATTTGATGATTGCATCACCCTTCTTATTGATGAAGCCTTGAAAAGAACCGGCAATTACGATACCTCAAGCAATTATGGTGGTATGACGAGCGGAGGTGAATTGTACAAGTCGCTCCCATCCAAATGGACTCCTGCTGGTAATATCAGAAGAACAGATAATAGATTGAACGCAAATGTAAATTTAGAAGGTGCAAAAGTTCGTGCACATAGAATGTTTGAAACAAGAGAATCGCTTACAGATGCGAATGGTAATTTTAATGTCGGTCATCAATTCAGGTACCCGGTGAATTACTCAATTAAATGGGAAAGAAATGACTTTGATATAAGGAGCGGAACTTTTGGCCAAGCATATTTTAATGGCCCAAAGCAACGAGGAAATTGGAATTTAATTATTAGTAGTGGGAAATCAAGGCATTATGCTCATATTCATGTGGCTTGTGTTGATTACTTTTCTCGGGCTAACAGCCAGTTCGTATTAACACCTCCTCCTAAAAATACTTGGTTTAATCCCAGATTACATATAGCCGCCCACAACAGCAACAACGCAGATAAAAACGCAATGACTCACCCTTGGAGTCGGGTGTTTGGTGTTTTCCCAACAATGGGCTTTTGGAACCCTAACCGACGGTCAGACTTTCTATATGGAACAGCAATTCATGAATTGGCACATTATGCCCATTGGGGTTTTGATAAATGGACATTTAATTTTGGGTCTGATATAGTTATTGAAAGTTGGGCTGATGGAGTTGAATTTATTTTCGCAAGTTGGAGATATGGTAATTATGGTGACGCGACTGATGATGCTGGTACTTTAGGAGGTACAGATTCTTATCAAGAAAGAGTAATAGCTGGGGCTTTCTTTAATGCTAATGTAGGCTTCTTTTCTAAATACACACCTTTAGTTGTTGACTTAATGGATGATGAAAATCAAAGAAACACAAGAGGACACGGAGGTAGTATTGATTGGCCTATAGATAGAGTTTCAGGTTATACCCCTGCTCAGATTGAAGCTACTTTGAAGAAATTGAATTTATTGAATATAGGTTTTGCTCCGCCAAGCACATTTACAATAAACTCTATGTGGACTCAATGGGAGACTCATTTGAGAGACGACTATACAAATGGAACAGAACAGTTTCTCGCTGAATTATTTGCGAATTGGTAGAACATTGGAAACATTTTTTTTTGCACCATGGTTCTTTAAAAATCAAGTATGTATGAAACATGTTGTTTTTGTTCTTATAGCTATAATCGCATTAAGTAGTGAATGCAGAACTACTAAGAGTGACGTTTACACATCAGAATTCATTATTTCTAATCAAACAGATACAGGAGTCTTATTGCGAAGTTGGCAAAACAAGGGTTCGCGAAAGAATATATTTATCCCAAAGAAACAGGATTATGGTCATACAGAAAAAGGAGAAAGTCCTATTTCCCCTGCTCAGTTCTGGGACAGCGACTCCCTGGAATTATTATTTGATGATGGGAAGAAGCTCACTTATACATGGTTTCGATTGTCACCAACTACAAACAATATCCTTATTAATGATTGGGAATTCAGTAAAACTGCTGAAAGACATACTAAGGCCACTTACATTATTGCGAAAGAACACAGAGATAGTGCCAAATGAATATTAGCAGAATGTGCTTTTAGCATCCAAGCATTATAGTGTTTTTACGACAGGGACAAATTTAAAAAGGAATAAGTAGCAAGGCATAAGGCGTATGTAAAAGAGGCACCAATATTAAAAGACTTAGCCCTATCTTTTATATCTCAATCCTAAATTAACTCAATAGAAAACCCTGCTCCATAATTCTCCTCCGGCTTCAGCAGTATAATTCCTTTTTTATTTAAAATCTGTCCATCTGTATCCTCCCAATCAGCCGTTCCTTGCCAGGGTTCCAGGCAGACAAAAGGAGCACCGGGTTTGCTCCAGATGCCGAGATGCGGAAAGTCCCCGGTATACAAAGTCAGAATAGGACCATTCTCCGCGTGATTCAGAGTGATACCTGTTTGCCCGGTTCCCATAAAAATAAGGGCATCTTTATCGAAGGTGTCCTTAGAAAGCCAAAGAGTTTCTCCGTTCAAAGATTCAAGTGGGTCGGAAGCGATTAATCCGTTTTTTAAGCCATAAAAATAGGGCGGAAGTGGCTTGTCAAACGTCAGGAAATAATCCTCAATGGGATTGGCGTTGAATGCCGGATGTCCGCCAAATGAAAAGGGCAACTCTTGTTTTCCATTGTTAATCACAAGAAAGGTGGTCTGCAACCGGCTTTCAACAAGTTTGTATTCTATATAAAATTCAAATTGGAAAGGGTAATTGGTCAGCGTTTCTTCGTTGATTCTCAAAAGAAAGGTGATGGAATCAGAAAGATGTTCCAGCACCTCAAAATCCATGTCGCGGGCAAACCCATGCTGGCCCATTTGGAAGGTACGGCCCTTAAATTTGTATTCGTTGTTTTTCAGTTTTCCGACTATAGGGAACAATACCGGTGCATGCCTCGGCCACCATTGCTGGTCGGATTGCCAGATATATTCTGCTTTGGTCTTGTTGTGAATAAGCGAGCACAACTCGGCTCCTTTCAGTTTGAAACCCGCCGTCAATAAACTGTTGGAGATTTGCACTCAGTCGTAGTATTTGGCCACTAAGGGCATTCTGCGTCCCTGTCCGAAGGCCTTGTGAGAAATTCGCAAAGTCGGTGCGGCCTGAAATCTTTTGTACTCGTTGTTGTCAACCATACGGACCACTTTTCTCACGGTGGCTTCATCAAATCCCAATTCTACTATTTCGGCTCTGCCCTTTTGATTCTCAATGTAGTGGAGTAAAATTTTGTCAAGAACATCATAAGGTGGCAGGCTGTCGCTGTCCAATTGGTTGGGTCTCAACTCGGCCGAAGGAGCCTTGGTGAGAATATTGAGAGGAATGATTTCGCGGGTTTTATTTATTGATCGGCACATTTCATATACCTGTGTTTTATACAAATCTCCGATAACAGATAGACCGCCGCACATATCGCCATAAAGCGTCGCATAGCCGACTGCTGATTCACTTTTGTTGCTGGTGTTTAGAAGAATATGACCCAGCTTATTGCATATAGCCATCAGCAAAATACCACGACTGCGGGCTTGAAGGTTTTCTTCCGTCACGTCTCTTGGATGATCAGTGAATACTACATCCAATGTCTTTTCAAGAGCTTCAACCGGTTCGAGTATTGGGATAATTTTATAATCATTTCCGGTTTTTCTGCAAAGATCCACTGAATCTTCGATGGAGCCTTTCGATGAAAATTTTGATGGCAGTAAAACCGAAAGTACGTTTTTGGCACCCAACGCTTCGACCGCCAATGCATTTACCAGAGCAGAATCAATGCCTCCTGACAAACCCAAAATGGCTTTTTTGAAACCCGACTTTTGGAAGTAGTCTCTGATTCCCATCACCAGAGCCTCTCGAATTACCTCTATATCATCATCCTTGTTAATGGTTTGTAATGCTTGATATTCACGGTTCATATCCCACTCAATAACCCTCAGTTCTTCTTTAAAATAGGCCAGTTCCTCAATTACGTTTCCCTCCCTGTCAACAAATAAAGATCCACCGTCAAACAACAAATCGGTGTGAGCACCAACCTGATTCACATAGATCAATGGCAATCCGTAAACCTTTGCATTTTGTTGCATCAGTTGTTTGCGTTCTTCGGTATGGTTGTAACTGTAGGGTGATCCCGAAATGTTGATGATGATATCAGGATGTTGGGGCATCAATCTGTCCATAGGGCAGAAGTCATAGAGCCTGGGTTCGGCAATATTCCAAAGGTCTTCGCAAATGGTGAGAGCAATCTTAATCCCTTCAAATGCGACGACATTGAAACTGTTGTTCGGTTCGAAATACCGGTATTCATCAAAAATGTCATAGGTTGGCAGCAAGCTCTTGTTTACCTGCTGTTTGATCTGTCCATCCTGCAATAAAAAAGCTGCGTTATATAGCATTTTGCCTTCTAACAGACGACTCAAAACCGGACATCCTGCGATTATTCCGATATTCTGCGATAAGGGAATCAGGCGTTCAAGTGAATCGTGACATTTCTTGATAAAACTGTCATAATTGAGCATATCAGACGGAATATACCCGCAAACCGAAAGTTCGGAGAAAATGATGAGTTGGCATCCTTGTATTTTGGCAGTGACGATGCACTCCGACATTTTGCGGAAATTGCCATCGAAATCTCCAATGGTATAGTTTATTTGGGCTAAAGCTATTTTCATGAGAAAAACCGAATGTCGGTTGACTCAGAAAAATAAGCCCAGGTTGATGGAAACAAAATTGGTCAGAGCCTTTGTAATTTTGTCTTTCACAAAAGTGTTGCTGAAACCATTGTCAAATCTAAGGCCCGTGTACATTGAGGTAGTGCCGCTCAGGTTATATTCTATCCCTGCACCTATGATTAAAGGGACACGAATCAGAAAAACCTTGTCATCGAATTCCTTCCCGTCTTTTGTATTAAGCAGGTGGTATTGGTCATTTTCATCATCATTCAGATCCAGCTTTGCGTAATCTTCAGATGGCTTGGCACCCACATAATCACCTTTAGCTCCAATCAAAAAGGATGGGGCAAAACCAAATTGTGCCCAGTAGGTAATGGCTCCTATTTCCTTGGTTTTGAATTTTAGGGATAATGGTATCTGGATATATTTAAGATTGAAATTGGCTGAAACGGATGGGAAAACTGTAGTTAAACTGTCTTGATTGATATCTGAAGTTTCCGACATGGGATTCACAAAAGAGAAATTGGCCTTTATTTGTGTTATTAGAAACTCGGTGCTGAAAGCATAGCTTTTTGAGAAATTGAAATCGCCCATAAGTCCATAACTGTAACCCAAAGCAATTCCATCTTTTTCAATATTTTTTGAATTGGCTTTCACCCAATTGAGGTTGAGGGAGCCTTTCAACCCGAATTTGAATTTGGAGGCTTCCTTTGTGTCTTGTGCTGAAATAAAGATGCCCGAAAGGAGTAAACCGGTCAAAACGATAATTTTAAATAGAAGTGCTGGTTTCATGTGCATTTTATTTGAATTTTGATTGCCTGAAAATCAACATGCTTTTGGCATGCTTCATTCCTTATTTTTGCGTTTAAATAACTGGTATTAATCTTGGCAAAGATGCTAAAAAATTATCATTTGAAAAGGAATCTTTTATACCTCGTGTCTATGGTTTTGTTCATATCCGCATGTAAAAGAAAGAACAAGCAAAAAGTTGAGATGGAAGGTGCCGATATCAGGCTTGAGGTTGTTCGTCTGGAAAAGGAATTGTTTTCCGCAAAAAATCAGACCGATTTTGATAGGCTGTATAAAACATACCCCGTCTTTATTCCCACCTTCATGGATCATATCATCGGCGATATTACCGGTGGAAGATATGTGAGCATGCCCGAGAAGACTTCTCATTTTCTTGAATTTGTCCATCACCCCGAAATGATCGATCTATACCGGAATTGTGAAAAAAAGTATTCGGATTTTTCAAAATACCAAAAAGAACTTACAACGGCTTTTGGCTATTATAAGCACCATTTCCCTAAGAAGGTGATACCTGAAATCTATACATTCGTTTCACCCTTTAAAATTGCCCATCCCTGTTTTGACAGTATTTTAGGTGTTGGTTTAGACATGTATCTGGGCAGCGACTTCGAACCTTACGCATCGCCCGTTCTGGAATTTCCGCAATATTTCATTAATAAACTGCGACCTGATTATTTGGTACCCAATGCCATGAAAGCCTGGCTGATGAGTGAATTTGGGTTCGAAGTAAAAAATCCGCGTTTTCTCGATGAGATTATTCACCATGGCAAAATCATGTATGCCCTCGATGCCCTGTTGCCGGATGTGGCTGATTCGTTGAAGATTGGTTACTTCAACGGGCAACTGGAATGGTGCCGCGAACAGGAATTTCAAATTTGGGAGAACACCATCAACAGCGGTTTGCTTTACAACACCGAGCGGAATTCATATTTGAGTTTTATAAACGACGGCCCTTTCACCAAAGGGTTTGGGGTGCCCGATGGCACACCGCCCAAACTGGGTATTTGGCTGGGCTGGCAGATCGTGAGGAAATATATGGACCGACAAGAAAAAGTGAGTTTGGAGCAATTGATGGGAAAAGGTGCCGATATGATTTTGAAGGAGTCGAAGTATAAGCCTTGATTTTTTTTTCTCTGGTCGGAGTTGTCTCCGACGAGAATCACTATCTTCTTCACTGATAGGTTTTGTCACCGACCAGAATCTCTATCCTGAAAATATCCTCATTTTTTTCACTGGTCGGTGTTGTCACCGACCAGCCAACGCAACCCAATTCCTTTTTTCACTGGTCGGTGTTGTCACCGACCAGCCAACGCAAATTAAGTCAAAGTTCATATAAACTTAGAAATGAAAACTGTGATTCACCCAACAGATAT
>JAGVMN010000062.1 GCA_020053795.1 Bacteroidia bacterium
GTCCATTTTGTCGGAACGACGATTGGTATGATGAAAGGATGGCCATGATTCAACACCCTTATGGATGCCGGTAAAACAAACTCTGTGGGTTTGTCATGCAAGCATCTCTTCCATAAAATGAATGGCCGTTATTTATTATCTTACCTAAATTAATTCAGCACAAAACTCAACTGTAGATATTTTGGCGAATATCTTTTTAATACCCTAACTTTGACCCTCGCCAACTTATACTGATAAGTCAAAGGATAAGAAGTAATTAAGAATTAAGCTTGAAAATTATAATCGTGGCAGCAAAGCTGTTTGCTATAATAGCGGTGTTGACTTCCGCTACAATTGTTGGAACTACTGTCAACGGAACAACCACTTTCACGGCTGAAGAAAATTGTGATATGGGCAAAAAGAAAATTGAAAACGCTCTGAATGTTAAACGTAAGGTTTCCGCAGTTTGGGATCAAAAAACGAAGCACATACCCATTTATTACAATCCTAAAAGAATTCAGCTTGATGACATTCACAGACCGATAAACGAAACAGGGTATAATACCGATAAATTCAAAGCTCCAGAAGATGTTTACAAAAAACTGACAAAGTCTTTTATAAATCGCTCTGCTGAAAATGAATCAAATGACCTTTTCTACCACTCAAAATTAATTATTTAACCTATGAAAAAAGTATTTCTATTTTTAGGCATCTTGCCATTGTCCGTTTCGGCACAAATCAACATGCCAAGACCAAGCCCGCTTGGTATTGTCACACAGGCTGTGGGGCTGACAGATATCACCATCACATACTCCAGACCAAGTGCCAAAGGACGGGTAATCTTTGGCGAATTGGTACCCTGGGGCGAAATGTGGCGAACAGGTGCCAACGCTTCTACTAAAATAAAATTCACAGATGACGTGAAAATGGAAGGCTTTGATGTCCCTGCCGGGGAGTATGCTCTTTATACCATTCCAAATAAGGACGAATGGACCATCATTATTCACAAAAACACTACTCTCTCGGGTACAGGCGGCGACAAATACGACACCGCCCAAGATCTGTGTCGTTTCAAGGTGAAGGCCAATAACACCTACCCAATAATGATTGAAACCTTTACCATTGGGGTGGCAGATATAAAAAGCGACGAGGCTTATATAGAGTTGCTTTGGGCCAATACACAGGTTCGCTTCAAAGTGAAATCGGAGTTGGACAAAAGAGTGATGGCCGAAATCACTCAGAAGATGAAAGGGGTCACTGCTTCTACCTATTATCAGTCGGCCCAATATTATTACGACAACGACAAAGACCTGACGCTTGCTTTGGAATGGATAAACAAAGCGTTGGTGGACAATGAGAAGTATTGGACGGTTCGTCTCAAATCTCTGATATTAGCCAAAATGGGAAGATACGAGGAAGCTATAGTAGCCGCCGAAAAATCGAAACAATTAGCTACAGATGCCAAGAGCAATGATTACATCAAGCTGAACGAAAAATCCATAGCCGAGTGGACACCCAAGGTGCCGCCGCCTGCACCAACAAAGAAGGGGAAGAAGTAGAATGGCCGATAAGCGTCAGTTGGCAACAACTGACGGCACATAAAATGTAAAGCCTGATAAAATCCTTCGAGCCACTGACTGTGTGAGGTTTTGCTTTCTACGATCAAACGACCTTCTACATACACATCGGCCCCTTTGGCGTCGTTCTCAATCTTGAATTTTTCCTTGAACAATATTTGAAAAACGGGGTATAACAGATGTTGACGTGACTTTTCACTACTATCACTCGACAGATAATTCTTAAGCAATATTTGTTCTGTAATTTTTGCCATCAATTGTCATTGAGAAAAATACCTCCTGCAAATAACCTTTTTTTAAATGATTTTGGGTTCTAAAAATTACGTGATTTGTTCTCTGTTGTAACAAATACAAGATGTACCCGTATTAGGATACGATTTACCAGCTTTCGGGCTTTAAAAATAGAACTTATTCAAAACCACTATTAAACACAAACATCTCCTCTCTGCCATTTTGATCTCTATAGCGGTCATGTCATTCAAAAGCAACCATCACCCGGAAATGCTCAACCAGATTTCGGGTATTTATGGTGATGCCGGTGAAAAAACCGTTAACATACAATTGACCATCAGCAAAGATTTCAGTTTTCACTACATACACAACTGCAATCACAAGAAGCCAATTGATGTCAGAGGCACCTGGATATTATTGAACAATACGGTGATTCTGAAAGATTACAAGTCTGATGTGTCGATTAACGACAAGTGGAAGATTGACAAGAACTCAAAGTGCCTGAAATCGAGACATGGTATGGAGTTTCTCAGGATTTGCCAGGTTCCTCAATAGTGGGGTACTGATTGTTGAAACAATCCAACAGGTTTTATATCCCCGCCTATTCATACTTTGATCGCCAAAATGTTGTATGAGCCTTTTGGTTACTTTTGTCGAGGTACTATCCCCGACAAGACATTGAAACCAAAAAAGGAAATAGTTAAAAACAAACCCATCACCCAATGGGCTGTTGACGACAGACCACGGGAAAAACTGACAACCAAAGGTCCCGATGCCCTCTCGGATGCCGAGTTGATAGGCATATTGCTGGCTACGGGAACCAAAACAAAGTCGGCTGTTGATTTGGGTAGGGAAATTATGGAGGCCGCCGATAACGACCTGAACAAACTGGCCCGGATGTCTGTAAAAGATTTATGTAGAATAAACGGAATTGGTCCGGCAAAGGCTGTTACCATAGCCGCAGCAGTTGAGTTGGGCGGTAGAAAAAAAACCGTCCAGATTCAGGCAAAAGCCATTACCGCAAGCCTTGATGTTTACAACCTCATAGGGCCACGCCTGGAAGACAAGCAATACGAAGAGTTTTGGGCCATCCTTCTAACGCGGGCGAATAAAGTGATCAAGACCGTTCAAATCAGTGAAGGCGGTATTTCAGGAACTGTTGTTGACCCGAAAAAGATATTTCGTTTCGCGTTGGAAGAATCAGCCTCAGGGGTTATTCTTTGTCACAATCACCCATCGGGGAATCTGAAAGCCAGTCAGCAGGACCTTGATATAACAAGCAAATTGGTTAAAGCGGGTGAGGCATTAGAGATTAAAGTTCTAGATCACCTGATTGTATCCAATGAGGGCTATCTCAGTTTTAAGGACGAAGGCCTGATGAGCTAAGAGGAACAGATGCTTTCCCGAATCAATTTCGGTTATGCGTCAAGTTAATTTCAATTAATTTGATCAAAGTCCCATAGGGACGGCATATTAGTAGAATTGAAAGTACCCACCTAAATTGAGTCCTGTAGGGACGGAACAAATATTTTCAGAATTATAAAAAATTGTGTCGTCCCTCTGGGACTTGATTTTTGAAAAAATATATATCGTTACCAATATGCCGTCCCTATGGGACTTCTGACTACACAATCTTTTTCTTAGGTTGACCGACTTATCTCAACAAAAGATGCCATCTAATTTGAAATACGCAAAACCTTTTCAAAACAGGTTTACTGTTTTTATCAATTGCCTTGGGTCGAGTTTGTTAAGGTTCAATACAAAGACAATTCGTTCGTGAAACTTGTCGATTCGCTGATAATCGTTCTGTATTCCGGTTATCACTTTCGATTGAACCAAGGGGATATAAATCTCAAAAATATCTTTGGGCAACAAAATGCAGATTCCCGCATTGTAGAAGAAGGGCTCCGTAAATTTTTCTCCTTTTTTGTCAATATAAATCAACTGGTCAATACTGTTGAAGGTTACCGCATCGGCATAAAGCTGTATGGGCAGTTTTCCGGGAAGCGTCGAGCGAAGATTCAGGGAAACCAGGTATTTGCTGGCCGTTCCGAATGCCCCGACAAACTTTTGATAACTCTGATCCGGCAGAATCTGATTTTGAAACAAGCCGTTTTGGGTTGCCCTTCCCATGAGGCTGTGTTCGAAGGTATAATCGAATTTCCCATTATATGAACCAACATTGAAGTCGAAAGAACCATTACCACTGCTATCAGCTTGTTTGATCATGGTTCCTGCAAAAAGCCTTACAGTCAGGCCCTTTTTCGGTTTGTTGTAATTGATAAATTTTTGATAAGACCCGTACAGCTTTAGGAAATTGTTGCCTTTTGAGTCATAAGTGAAATTATAGTTGCCATATTCTAAAGTTGCCAATGCCGATGAGGGTCTTATGGCCTTTTTTTGTTTAAATGAATACTCGGCTCTGACAAAATTTTGATCGTTCCAATAGTTCCACTTTTCGAGAACCATTAATCTAATGCCTCTTCTATCTTTAAAAGAAAGATTGACATAGCCGATGGTCAACTCATGATCATTAGTACCCCTCGAACGATCATTGTTAAAACGAAAGGTAAGGTAAGGATTAAACTTATTGTAGCTACCAACTCCAAAATTGTTAAAACCAAACCTGGCCAAATTTATTCCGGACTCCAGGCTCCTGACTTTTTTGTTCTTGTAAATATACCTCTTGTAAATCTGGGCGTATCCGTTCAGGTCTTTTGTTTCGAAAGAATACAAAGGTGCGATAAGAAATTCGGTGCGTTTAGACGGAAACCCGATATTGTGAACAATGCCGCCAATCATAAACTTGTTATAAATATTGTAACCGACAGCCGGCAGGAAATTGAGTTTGTTGTAAGCCGCATCTTCAGCAGAGGTTCCAAGTTTTATGTGCAGAGGTTCAATTTTATGAGGTTTCCAATTGATGTTATAAGTATTGTTTTGTCTAAACAGTTCAGAGGTTATTTCCAATGCATCGATCCTCACGACAGAGAATGAATCCCCATTTTCCAATGTAATTGTCTTCTCATCTCTGAATCCTTCTACCCATATAGTGCGGACAATATGGTTTTGTTCATCAATTAAATCTAATGGCAAAGGTGCGGCCACATCGCCTTTGTTAGTCAAAGTTATCGTATATTGGCCATTTTGCATCTCAACATTTTTAATGCCGTAGTCAAGTGTCCTGGTAGTAAAGATCAGATCGGTAAAGAACCAGTTGAGCTGTTTGCCACTGGTTTTTTCAAAGACCTCTTTCATGTCGTCCGGCAGCGGGTGTTTAAATTTCCACAAGTCAAAATAAGCTCGGAAGCATTTGTAAAAAACATCATCACCCAAATATCCTTTGAGGTGTTTGAAAAGGGAAGCTCCTTTGCCGTACACCATAGTTCCATAATTGATGTCTGTAAAATCTTCTGACGTTCCGCCGGGTGCCTGATCTGTCCCCATTCTCATGGCCTGCAATGCCAAAGCTTCGAGTATGCCATCGCTTGAACTCAACGATCTCAGGGTTTTCTTCTTAATGACCTTGTCATCTTTTTTCACCTCTTTGTTTGCCTCCACCGTTTCGTGTTCAAAAAATGAATTGATGGATTCATCCATCCACGGATAGACTCGTTCATTATTCCCCAAAATACCATAGAACCAGTTGTGACCCACTTCATGCACAATGACTTCCTCGCTCAAAAAATCACAAACGGTTATCATAGGGTATTCCATTCCACCACCGGCTTTCAGCGATCCTTCTACAACGGTGCAGAAATTGTAGGGATATTCACCAACATGGCTTGAGTAATAAGTGAGGGCGTTGTTGATGTATTTGGCATGGTTTATTTTTTTGGAAGGAGAGAAGACAAAAGTCTCCACCACCTTTCCTGTTTCCAAAGTCGCTTTGCTTTTTTCTATGTTGAAATTTTTGGCGGCAAACCAGGCAAAATCGTGTATGCTGTCCTGAATATAAGTTACTGTTTTCCATTGGTCAGAAGTGACAATTTCTTTTTCAGGATCAATCGGGTTATTAATTCTGTCAAGTATAAAGTCCTTTTCAGATTGATTTTGAAGAACCCCAGTTGCAGCCAAAACATAATTCTTCGGTACGGTAATGCTCACCTCAAATTTTCCGAATTCGCTGTAAAATTCCCCCTGATCGAGATAAGGCATAGGATTCCAGCCGTTGATGTCGTACACCGCAGGTTTTGGAAACCACTGGGTGATCTGATAGGCATTTTTTACATGACCCATGCGTGAGAAACTTCCGGGAATTTTTACTCTGAAGGGGGTTGTGATGATCATTGAGCTACCAGATTTTAATGATTTCGGCAATTGAATGACTATGATATCTTCTGCCCCTAAATATTTCGGATAAATGAATCTTGCATCATCAACAAAATAAGTTTGAACAGTAGCATTGTCAATATAAATGTTCAAACTATCAATATAGCCCCGATCTTCTTCTTTTGCAAAAAGGAAATCAGATTTAGAACCTTCTGCCTTTTGTTTGGCGAAATCCGTCTTGTTATTCTTATAGGCATTGGGCCATAGGTGTATATAAATCTCTTTCAATTCATCCGGTGAGTTGTTGATATACTCCATTTGAATAAACCCGTTCAATATATGATTCTTGTCATCGAGGGTCACCTGTATTTTATAATTTACAGTCTGCTGCCACTCTGCCTGCTTGTATGAAATCTGGCATGTTGCCTGCTTCAGAGAAAACAATAAACTGATAAATAGGATTGCTTTTTGGGTCATATCTGTAAAGGCTGTTAATAATTGAAATGCAATAATAACGTCCGTTTTTATTTAAACAGATTCTTTTGACTTAGCTTTGTTCACACTTAACGAAATGGATACAGAAGATTTCCGTGAAGATGAGATCAGAAAGGCGGCTGAACAGTTCGGAGAGCACCTTGATAATGGAGATTACAACTATCGGGATGCCGAAGAACTGGATGAACTCATTGAATATTACATTAACGAAGGCCAATTGAACAGGGCCATGAAGGCAGTGGAGCTTGGGTTGGATTGGCATCCGTTTGATACGGCTATCCTTGCTAAGAAGGCATATATCTTTTACATCACAGGGCGTTCGCCAGAAGCGTTGTATCTGGTTGAACGGGCGATACTTATGGAACCGGGAGATTCTGACTTACACACCCTGAAAGGGGAAGTACTTAGCCACCTGGAGGAATTTCAGGAAGCCATACGCAGTTTTGAGAAAGCCCTTGAACACAGTGAAGAAAAGTCGGAAATTTTTCTGAGCATGGCTTTCACCTACCAAAGCTGGGGCAAGCCATTAAAATCCGTTCATTACCTCAAAATGATTTTAGACGACCAGTTTGAAAATGATCAGATGCTTTATGAGATCAGCTATTGTTATGACCTCATGGAGAATTCAGAAAGTGCCATCGCTTTCTTTACACAATACCTCGACAAGCACCCATACTCATGTGTGGCCTGGTTCAATCTCGGGCAGTGGTATCAGAAGCAAGATGATTTTGACAAGGCAATATGGTCTTACGATTTTTCAATTGCCACAATAGAACATTATGCCCCTGCCTATTTACAAAAAGGGATATGCCTTTTTGAACTTGAAAAATATAATGAAGCCATTGAAGCGTTCAACCAGAATCTGGAATACAACGGTCCCGATGCTTTAATCTATTGCCATATTGCCAATTGTCATCAAGAATTGGGAGCATACAGAGAAGCCCGTGGATTCTATAAAATGGCGGTGAAAGACGATCCCACTTTGGCTGATGCCTGGTTCGGAATCGGGCTTACATTTAAGTTTGAAGGAAATATGAATCAGGCCATCAATTACTTTCAAAGAGCTATTAAACTCGACACAGAAGAAGCCGATTATCTGATTGAATTGGGTGAAGTGTATTTATCGCTTGATGATTATGAGAAGGCCGAAGAAATGTACGAGAAAATCACCCGGCTTGAACCTCAATTGGCTGAAGGCTGGTTAGATTTGGCTTTGTGTCGTCTGGAGTTGGGGCATTCCGAAACGGCCATTACAACCCTTTTAAGTGGAGAAGAGACGAACCCTGAAAACCATAAAATCATTTACCGCTTGTCATCATATTACTATCTCTCAGGCCAATCCATCAAAGGATTTGAGTACCTCACTTTGGCCCTTTGTCTCAATTGGGAAGATCATTTTCTTCTATTTGAGCATGCTCCTTTTCTTCAACATGTTGAATCTGTGGCAGAAACCATAGATTTGTACCGTCAAATTTAGAACGTTATGTACAACTATGAGTTGCCCGGTCTGCCGGAGCGAACCTTGAAACCCAGGTCAAGCGGCCTCACAATGGTTATGGACAAGGGATTAAGCTTAAGAGAAGTAGAAGACTTTCTTTCTGTTTCTGCCGATTATACCGATATAGTAAAATTGGGATTTGGGACCTCCATCCTTACACCAAAACTAAATGAAAAAATAGATCTGTATAAAAGTGCCGGTCTCCCGCTGTATTTCGGCGGAACTTTGTTTGAGGCGTTTGTTGTTCGAGGCCTTTTTGAAGATTATATTCGTCTTCTTGAAAAATTTGGAGTTGAATACGCGGAAGTTTCAGATGGCTCAATGGATATTTCCCAAGAAGAAAAATGCGAATTCATTCATAAACTGGCTAGGCATGTGATAGTTCTATCGGAGGTTGGTTCCAAAGATGCTGAGAAAATAATTCCTCCATACAAATGGATTAACATGATGAAGGCGGAGATTCAGGCAGGTGTTTGGAAGGTTATTGCCGAGGCAAGGGAAAGCGGAACCGTTGGTATTTTCAGGGGAAGTGGGGAGGTTCGTTCCGGTCTGGTTGAAGAAATCCTTCAACACATTCCACAAGAGACCATTCTTTGGGAAGCTCCGCTGAAAGCACAGCAGGTTTGGTTCATCAAGCTTTATGGCAGCAATGTAAACCTTGGAAACATTGCACCAAACGAGGTTATTCCACTTGAGACCCTAAGACTTGGTTTGAGGGGTGATTCTTTTGACTTTTTTCATAAAACAACAAGTTTATGACATTAACGGAACAAATCAATAAAGACTTGATTGCGGCCATGAAAGCCAAAGAGGCCGTTAAACTTAGAGGAATTCGTCTTATAAAAAGTACTTTGTTGCTATTGGCTACTGATGGAAAAGAGGTAACACCTGAGGCTGAAATGCAGGTTTTACAAAAAATGGCCAAACAAAGACGCGATTCAATGGAAATATATAAGACCCAAAACAGACCCGATCTTTTTGACATTGAAAAGGAAGAACTTACCATTATAGAAAGTTATTTACCCAAACCGATGGATATTGCCGAACTCAGGTCGGTTCTTCAGGAATTGATTATAAGAGTCGGGGCACAGGGGGCCGGTGATTTCGGAAAGGTAATGCCGGTTGCCATGAAAGAATTGGCTGGCAAATCGGACGGCAAATCTATTTCTGCGACTCTCAAGGAATTGTTGGGCTGAGGCTACGTTTTTTCTCGTCGGATCAAGGTAAACAATACAGGCACTTCAGTTTCGTCAGGTACATCTTTTAAGTTTACGCCAAAAAAGACCTTATAGGTTCCGCTGACAATTACATCAAAATACAGTTCTGCATTGATATCAGATGAATCGGATTTGAATTCTGCTATTTTCTGATTTTGAAGGTCGAAAACCTGAATGCTTGCTTTTGCTCCAATTGATTTGTGATTCATATTAAAAAGGTAATCAAACCCTCTCTCGGCAGGGAACTCATATTGATACCAACGTCCGTCCTGCAAATTCAAATCCTGACTTTTTATGTAACGCCACTGAATAAGCGGATTTATCTGCTTCACCTGTGCATTCGCTGCATAACCCATAAGGATGGCAAAGACAATTAAAATATTTTTCATCACCCTATGATGAATTCTAAAACAATTAGGTTGGTTACACATATAACAAAAAACTTCAGACAAATTACGCCAAAATAAACGTAAGTCTGAAGCTCTTTGTTATGAAGAAATGATCAAGACCCCTCCAACTGCTCATTTTGAGCGATGAGGGGACTCAATGAATAATTTTTATAACCACAATTTGGGACTTTCGTTTTTGCTTCCCTTGGCGGTTTTTGCATTAAATCCGAAAGAGAAACCAAACCTCCATCCCTGACGACCAGGAATGGCATAAACGTTCATAGGAATATTTAGTTTCCCGCTTCTAATGGTCTTACCAACAGCCAAAACCAATCCCGTACTTAAATAGGGATCTCCGCTGCTATTGAGGCGATATTCTGTATCCGCTCCTTCAGGTGTCTTTATTTCATTTGTAATTTCAATCCACTTATTACTATTAGGATCAATGTAACCCTTTGCTCTGGTAGATATAGCGAATGTCGGGCCTATTCCAAATTCAAATCCATTGACATTGTTTCGGAGTCCGTTGAGCAAAGTCAGACTTGGAATAAACAAACCCTGATCAATTCCTGTAACCATCGGTATCCACTCCACTAAGGCCTGATACTTGCCTTCATTCAGATACTGGGTTTCAAACTGGTAGCCAAACTGGGAAAGAATAGGTGTTACGCCATACCCACCCTTATTAACAGCACTTTTTAGAATAGTTGCGTTCGTTCCTGTAAAAACGGCAAAACCCATCCTTGGACCCGATAGGTTCAAACTAACTTCCTTCGGATTGTTAATGCTGCTCTCGTAGCTGCTTTTTTTGGTAAGTTTGTCCATGACGGTTTGATCAACCGGAGCGTCAACCAGTAAATTCAATGTTAGCTGGGTGATGAGGGGGATTTCCTGCGGGATGTTAAGAAACTCTTTCACCACGGTTTTTTCCATCCTACCATTGCTTACGTCAAGCATACGTATGGTCAGGACAATTTGATCGCCAAACAATTCGGCACTTCCGGAAATTACTTTTTCGGCTTTCAATTTGGCCCCGATTTCCATCATGCAAATTTTGCCGTAACAATTGCTCAGATTTACCTTGTTCTGATCGCTGATGAATTTGATGTCATAGCGATCAATTACTTCAAATTTGTTGAGTTTCTCCAGTTCCAGTCGAACGAGATTACCCATTTGTTCCGGTTTGATTTCCAAACCCTGTACATCAAAATTTAGAACTGCCGCTAAGGGCTTGTTCTGGGCAATTGTTTCTTGAAAACACAAGTTGGACAGAACGGTTAGTGCGATAATGATCATAGATTTTTTCATAATGTTTTTTATTTCTTGGGTCAAATTTGGGAGTGGCTATGGCACTTAACCCTACGGATAAAAGGAATATGCAACATCATGATTTGCATTTATTGTACATGAAATAATGATCGTGTGATGATCAGGCGTTTTGCACTTGCTTCCGTTCAAACATTTTCGAAAAACAATAAATGACCATAGAAAATTGGCAGAAGAAGCAATCACAGTAAAATAAAAATGCTTTCACAGAACCGGATCCGGTTCAGAGCTATTTGGATTTAATGAGCAGCTAAATTTTCATGTTTGCTTTCATCCAATCAAAACTCTCTTTAATAGCAAGGTCTATATGGGTTTGCCTCATTCCTAATTCTGAAACGGCTTTTTGAGAAGAGTAGTAATGATCATCACAGGAAATCTTGCACATTGCATAATTTAGTATCAAATGTCTCTTCGATACCCACTGAATAAAATCACACAGTTTGCCAAAGGTCAAAGTAAAACCACCGGGCAATACAAGTATCGGTTTTGATCCACCAACAGTTTCGGCTACAAGTCTGAAAGCTTCCAGATAAGACATATTTCTGTTTCCAAGGATGTAACTCTCACCAATTTTACCAATTTCAAGTGCATTGACAATAGCGTTGGCCACGTCTCTCACATGAACGTAATTTTTCCCGCCATTGGTGGCGACAAATGTTTTCTTCTTGTAAACAGCCACGATTAAACTTCCGGAACTTGGTTTAGAATCATAAGGGCCAAGCATAAAGGTTGGGTGAACGGTTAGAACAGGAAGGCCTTTAGTCTTATATACAGTAATAGCTTCGACATGGGCGTTGTACTTGCTGTCCATATAGTCACAGTTATATTTTTGTGCGGTATATGGTGTTCCTTCTTTTCCGGGATTTTCTTTGGTTCCGGGTGTAAATGAATTAGCAGTACCTACTATGATTATCTTTTCGGGCAGGGTCTTTTCGGCCACCTGTAAAAGATTTTTCGTTCCATCAAGGTTAACCTTGACAATGATTGGCGAACGGGCAGGGTTAACAGTTGTATTGGCCGCCGCATGAATAATATAATTGCAACCTGTCATGGGTTGAACCAAACTTTCCGCATCCAATATATCTCCTTCCACAAGTGTTAAGTTTGAAAGATTTTTTATGGTAATCGGGTCCTTGCCCTTCTCAATAAATGCCACAACGTGAAAACCCCTCTCCGTCAATTCATGACAAAGGTTGCTACCCAATAAACCATCTGCACCGGTTAAAAATACACTTTTTTTGTTCACTGCTTGATTTGTAATCATGCGATCACTGTACCGGACAAAAATAAGCTATCGCCTTTTAATTGAGCTTTTTTGAGTACGCTTAATTGCGAAATATAGCTACGATTGTAACTTTGTAAAAATCTCTCGCAACCAATTTCACTAATCGAATTACCGTTAAATTTATTTGCCAGAAGAAATTATTTGTAATTTCACCCGGCCCAAATACTCACTGGCTATGAAAAATATGCTTCAGGACCAGTTCATAGAACATATCAAAACCGCAATTCCGGATCACCTAAGGTTGGCCGATGAAATTGCTGACTTACTAAATATCAGTGCGGATAGTGCCTATCGGCGAATTCGCGGAGAAACAAAGTTTAATATTGATGAGATCGCTTCAATATGTCAACACTTTAATATTTCTTTTGATTCACTTATTGCTTCCCAAAATGGCGGTATCGTATCTTTTGCCTATAATTTAATTTTTGGCGTTGAAGACGGATTTGCTAAATATTTGGAAAACCTGAAGGGTTTCGTCAATTCTGTTGAAAAAGCTAATGGACTGATTACTTACGCTGCTGAGGATGTTCCGGTTTTCAGAAGTCTCAGTAAACCATTGCTGGCAGAGTTTAAAATGTTTTACTGGTTAAAGGCGGTGATTAATGATCATTCGTTACAAAATCTGACCTTCCGGCCCGGAATTTTACCGGCCAGATATTTACATCTTGCCGAGGAGGCTTACCTTTCCTATAGCAGGGTGAGTTCCGTTGAAATTTGGACAGAAGAAACATTGAA
>JAGVMN010000045.1 GCA_020053795.1 Bacteroidia bacterium
ATGTTAAAAACCCTGAGCCAGTCAGAGAACTTCAAACCAAAACCCGAAGCGGGTGACAAAGGCTTCTTTGACCGGATGAAAGAGTTTTTCGGGCATTGAATGTGTTAAATCATTATTGAGCACGCCCTTTCTTTGAAACAGTTTCACCTGATAAACAAACCGTTAGATGCGTTTATTGATAGAACAAAATGTATTATCAACCACTTCCAAAGTTATATTACCCGAGTCGTTGCACTCCATTTATTTACCCTGTATTTTGCTATAAGTGAGTTTTACTTTTTTTGACCTGACAAAACCAGCCTTAAGGTACTGATCGAGTCTATGGCACTAAAAGTTGCATTTAAATCCTCAACTAAAAAACCTTGCGTGTCAAATATTAAATTCAAAGATTCAATTCATCGGTTTTGAAAAAAAACAGGCTGAATTCAATCTCAACGTTAAATCCATCTCTCTATTTCCGTGGTACTTTCGTAAAATTTAATTCCTTAGTAGGCACGTCTTTCAATGCTCACCTGCTATATTCAACGTGGCTGTATCCGGAAGCAGATTTCCGATTTTGTTTTTAAATTTCCTTCAGAATAGTTCACACATATAAAATAGATGCTATCCGCTATTACACTTTGAATATGAATAGGTTTTTTCGGTACTCCTCAAAAATAATATTTCTTACAGTTGATTTGCCTGCGTGATTAATTATGATCAGATAAGTTAAGACTGCTATCGTCATGAGGTCATATTAAATCGTCACTATTACTGCTAACTTTTGGCAGAATGTTTCAGCAAAGTCAATTGAATAATAATTGCTCCGGTTCAATTTAAATATCGGATGGGCCTGGATAGTCTTCATAAGTTATTGAAATTCGTCTGATGTCGTGTACTTCTTTTATTCATGATGTTGATGATTTC
This sequence comes from Bacteroidia bacterium, assembly GCA_020053795.1. GTDB lineage: Bacteria > Bacteroidota > Bacteroidia > NS11-12g > UBA9320 > JAGVMN01. The sequence continues at coordinate 907 of JAGVMN010000045.1, forward strand.
CTACAGCATTATAAGAGTAGAAGATAGAACAGAGATAAGAATACGTCTTTGATAAAGATATAAGTAAAGGATAAAAATATCAACTTCAAACAGAAAAGATGAATTAATGGGTTTTGTATATCAATGGTTTTGGCTGAATGGTGCAAAAGATTTTGAAGAAATATTTTGATATGTGAATTGTTTTGAATTTACTTTGCACCACAAAGTACTTTTATGGACGAATTAAACAGTTATTCAAGAGACCTCAAAGAAATCAGAACCATGATGGAGAAGTCGTCGCGGTTCATTTCACTCAGCGGCATGTCTGGCGTTATAGCCGGATGTCTGGCACTGGCGGGTGCTTATTTTGCATCTTTAGAGATTGCCTCAGATAAATATTCGGAGTATGGGCAGCTACCTTATTTTTTTGGTAACCCGTCATATTATGCATACTTCATCATTGATGTAGCTCTTGTTTTTGTTTTATCAATTGGCTCGGCTATCGTCTTAACCGCAAGGCGGGCAAAAAAGAAGGGGCAAAACATTTGGGATCCTGTGGCCAAAAGACTGATATTAAATATTGCCATTCCATTAGTTACCGGTGGGGCATTTTGTCTTTTGCTCTTGCACCACGGTTTTGTAGGCTTGGTGCCACCGTCCATGCTCATTTTTTATGGATTGGCTTTGATTCAGGGAAGAAATTATACCATCAGCGATATTGGAGTTTTGGGAACTTGTCAGATTGTTCTTGGATTGGCCAATACTTTCTTGTTGGGCTATGGCCTGTACTTCTGGGCTGTGGGTTTCGGGGTGCTGCATATTATTTATGGAATTAGTATTTACATGAAATACGAGAGAAATTAAGCCTCTTTTGAATTGAACTGTTTGAGAATGATTATAAGAAACAACTAAAAACACAAAAATGGAAAACCAAAAACATTCACCCGGATTTATGGAGCGATACTCTGCTCTCATCAAAATGACAGTTATCGGCATACTTGTTTTGCTGTTTATGATTCCAACGAGCATGATAGAAGGCCTCATTCGAGAGAGAGGAAACAGACAGGACGAAGTGATGCGTGAAATTTCGAATTCCTGGGGAGGACAACAAAGCATTACCGGGCCAGTTCTTTCTGTACCTTATTACACCTCTGTTAGAGATAATGATGGCACGGTCAGGTCCGTTAAGGAGTATTTGCATCTGCTGCCGGAACAGATCAATGTATCGGGTAATATCAGGGCTGAAAAGAGAAAACGCAAAATTTATCAAATGGCCGTCTATAAGGGTAATTTTGATATTTCTGGAAATTTCAAAGTTGATAAGAGTGTTGAATCTATGGTTGGAAAAAGTACCCTGAATTGGAACGAGACAAGTCTTTGGATCGGTTTAACGGATTTGAAGGGAATCAAAGAGCATCTCAGCATAAACTGGGGTGGCAGAGATATGGCATTTCAACCTGGACTTACCTGCAAAGATTTAGCAGGCTCAGGCGTTTCGGTGCCGGTCAATCTGACTTCTGACAGTGCAAGCAGAATGATATCTTTCAGCATGAAAATGAAACTCAATGGCAGCGAAAGTCTTTATTTTTATCCGGTGGGTGAAGAGACCAATGTTAAACTGAAAGGCGTTTGGAGCGACCCGAGTTTTACCGGAGCTTTTTTGCCCGATAACAGGTTGGTGAAAGATTCAGGTTTTAGTGCCGATTGGAAAATCCTGCACCACAACCGCAATTTCCCTCAGGTATTCAAAAGTGGCGAACAATCTCTTGTTGATTATGATTTCGGGGTGAATCTGGTTTTGCCGGTTGATCATTATCAGAAATCTACCCGATCGGTAAAATATGCAGTGATGTTCATAGCCTTGACATTTCTGGTTTTCTTTTTCACGGAGGTCATCAACAAGAAACCCATACACCCGATTCAGTACATTCTGATTGGTCTGGCACTGGTGGTTTTCTATACTTTGTTGATTTCACTCGCTGAACAAGTTGGTTTTAACTGGGCTTATATGATCGGATCGGTTTCTATTGTCTCGCTGGTGACCTACTATACCCATGCGGTTTTGCAGTCAGGAAGGCTTACAGCCATAATGGGTTCTGTGCTGGCGGTTTTGTACGGATTTATCTTCACGATCATACAATTGGAAGATTATGCCCTGTTGTTTGGAAGCATTGGTTTGTTCGTGTTTATTGCGGCCATGATGGTGTTCTCGAGAAAGATTGATTGGTACGGGATCAATGGAAATGAAAGATCCGAAAGTTAGTGGTAATTTTTGGGGACAATGCTAACTTGAACATTTCGGCAAGGAACAAACTGAATCATGAAACGACAATCAATTAAAATAAACCATTTGCAGACCATTAGTTGGCTTGACGATAAACTTGTTGATTGGGCATCGGCTGGCACTTCCTATTCTCTTGACGGGACAACTACACAACTCAATAAGTATCATTTTGCATTTAGTTTTGACAGTGCAATCACATCACAAGACGGACAATACGCTTTCATTTACAAACGACTCGGCACAAAAGGACTGCTTCTAAAAAACGGTGAAGTATTGAGAGAGGTAAATCGTTGCTACTATCATGCAGAAACTTACGAATATCCTGTTGCTTTTGTAACTCTTAAAGACAAGACCTACCTAGTTCATTGCCCGCTTGACTATTGTCGACTTGATTTTGAAGATGTAGAAACAGGTGAACTTGTTACAAATACTAAAGACAGGAAGCCACAAGATATTTTTCACTCAAGATTGGAAGTAAGTCCAAACAACAAACATCTTATGAGCAAAGGTTGGGTTTGGCATCCGTGGGAAGTAATTGAGTTATTTGACACACTTGCTTGTCTAGCCAATCCCACTCTGCTTGACAAAGGCAAATCAATTCCAAATAACAGAACTGAGATTTGTTCGGCAAGTTTCATTGACAATGAAAGAATATTAGCTTGTTCATCACAAGAGGAGCAATTGGACAATGAAAAGGAAGAGCCAATACCACCAAGTCATTTTGCAATTTGGAACTTCAAGACAAATAAAGTTTCCAAGGCAATCAAAATAAAAAGTGAGTTTGGGAATTTATTAGCGATTGACGAAAAATATTGTTGGGACATTTACAAGTATCCGAAAATCCTAAATCTCGAAACAGGCGAAGTAGTTGACAAGATTGAAGAACTTTCAACTGGACTTCAACAATCTTCTATCATTCCAAATCTTATTGACGACATTCCTTTAATCGCTTACAACAGACAATCACATAAATTAGCTTTTAAGTATAATGGAAACATTGAAGTTCTATCAAGAGAGTAAAACTACCGAAACGTTATCAGATGAAGGAGTGAAAGAATGAATTTGACACTTCGTCCGATAATTATCGGGATCGCTCAGTGTACGAAATTTGAAATAGCTTATTTGTTAATCAGCTAATTTAAGAATTGAGAATTGAACATTGAGAATTGAACATTGAGAATTGAACATTGAGAATTGAACATTGAGAATTGAACATTGAGAATTGAACATTGAGAATTAAAGAAAGTATCTAAAGGCAAATACCACTGATAGATAAAATGGATAACCCAATTATACACCTGAACAAGGTTTTTGAAAACCGCAGCAGACTCGGTATTATGAGTGTGTTGATGGTGAACGATTGGGTGGATTTTAATACGCTGAAGGATTTGCTGGCCCTGACCGACGGTAACCTGAGCAGCCATATTTCGGCTTTGGAAGAGTTGAATTTTTTGGAGGTGCGGAAGGAGTTTGTGGGCAAGAAACCTAAGACGACGTACAAGGTGACAACTGAGGGTAAGGATGCGTTTAACAAGCATTTGAATGCACTTGAAGCCTTATTGAAATTTAACAAATAGTGAGAATCCCGAATATGTGGTTCGGGTTTTTTTTGAATATTAACTTTGCAATACAAAGTACTTTATGATAAATTTAGATGTTTTTCAAAATTTGCTGCGAAACAAGCAGGAACTGATAGACAAAGCCCTGAATCAGGATTCCAAAGGTTTCGGACCGGAAGGCAAGGAACTCGAAAGCCTTGCACTGGCCGGAACAATCTTCATCAGCCTTTTCGGGCTGACCGTTGGTCTGAAACACAGCGTCTTACAGGGTGTGGCTTCGGCCATAAAACTACCCGTTCTTTTTGTTCTCACCAGCTTGATTTGTTTCCCAACCCTTTTCATCTTTCAAGCTTTGCTTGGAATGAAAACAAGTATCAGACAACTTTTTGGATTCATGATCTTGTGTCTGGCTATAAGTGGGGTCATTCTTTTATCATTTATTCCGGTCACCGTTTTCTTCCTGATTTCCGGAACGGATTACGAGGTTTTCAAAATCATCAACGTAGGCATACTGGCTATAGCCGGAAGCTCGGGCCTCTATATTTTCCGGAAATACCTGTTGAGGAAAATGAAGGGTAGGGAAGATGCCGGCTACTACTACAAGTTCAAATTGATGATGAACGCCTGGTTCCTTTTGTTTGGGTGCATTGGTGCCAACCTTGGTTTTATTATAAGTCCGGTTTTCGGGATGAAGAATGAACCTTTCATCTTGTTTACTGATTCTACAGAGAATTTTTTCAGCCACCTTTTTAACATTTTAATTCATTGAGTATGCCTGCAAGTCTGAACACGAAAACACGGATTACTTTGCTCATGGTGGTAATCTTCTCAATAGCCATGGGCTTTTTGGAAACGGCTGTGGTGGTCTATTTGCGGGAGTTGTATTTCCCGGATGGCTTCCGTTTCCCGCTAAGAGCAGTTAGTCAGCAAATTGCCATAACAGAACTGATCCGCGAATTTTCTACCATCGTCATGTTGATTGGAATTGGTTTTCTCGCCGGGCAAAATGCTGCTTCCCGATTTGGCTACTTCCTTTTGTCATTCGCCGTTTGGGATATATTCTATTACATTTTTCTCTACCTTATCCTGGATTGGCCGGTTCATATACTGGAGTGGGACATTTTGTTCCTAATACCGATTTTATGGACTGGCCCCGTCATCACTCCGGTCATTATAAGTCTCGCCATGATGATGTTGGGTTTGATAATGATTGTGTATCAAAGAGTTCCGGACAAGCTAAGCATTCTCAGCCTTTTAACCGGTGTCTTAATTGCTCTGTGGGCATTCATGAAAGAATTCGCCGAATTTCACCAGGATTTTTACAGCGGTGATTTTTCGCTGAAAGTGGTCGATTTGCTGCTTAGTGGGAATGCCTTTATCCCGAAAGCATTTCCCTGGATGCCTTTTAACATTGGATGTTTGTTCATCGGTTTTGGTATTATCCTTTATTTCTTCCAAATCAGGAAAGCAAATATTTCTCACGGAGAAACAGAGTTTCACGGAGCCGTTTAACGATTTAAAAACACATGAAAAAAGAAACTTATATCCTGAAGACACTGGTATATTGCAGTCTCTTTCTTTTGATAACCCGTGTAATTTATACCGGACAGTTCTATCTTATCTTCCTCTTTTGGAACATTTTTCTGGCCTGGGTTCCCTACCGGATTTCCCAAAAGATAAATGCCTTGCCTGAAAATCAATACATACGATTGACGGCTTTGGCCATGTTTGGACTCTGGTGGTTATTTCTGCCCAACGCTCCTTACATGTTAACCGACCTTGTGCACCTTCGCTTCAGTTCTTATTATATGGTTTGGTTAGACATTCTCATCATTTATTCCTTCAGTATTTCAGGGTTGTTGTTGGGATTCTTTTCGGTATTGCATATGCATGAGTTTGTGAAAGAACGCTATGGGAAATGGCCTGCTGAGATTGTTACACACCTGAGCGTTTTCAGTTGCGGTTTTGGAATTTACCTTGGCAGGGTAGAGCGGCTCAATTCATGGGATGTTATCATTCATCCCATTCACAACGTCAAACATATCCTGATGAGCTTTTTTCATCCCGACTATTTCTTTCATTCATGGGGATTTTCACTGGTACTTTCTGTTTTTCTGTTTGCTCTTTTCAGAGTTTTCAGGTTAATTGCCTCAAAAGACTGATATGATAAAACCATTTATTAATGCCGCCAACGGGATGCTGGCTTTTGCCAAAAGTCAATGGAATTTCAAAATATATTTAGTTGTAACAATAGTTCTGATTCCTCTGGGAATTTACTACAAACTGAATCATACAGAGTGGGCAATTATCATCTTTGCAACTGCTCTGGTTTGGGTATCAGAAATGATGAACACTGCTTTAGAAGTTTTGCTCGATCACCTGCATCCTGAACAGCACCCTGCCATTGGCAAAGCCAAAGACATAGCCGCCGGGTCGGTTTTAGTTGCCGCTGGTTTTGCTGTGGTGGTGGGGCTTCTGGTGTTTTGGGAGAAAGTGTTTTGATTTTTACTTTTGAGAGATTCCAGTCAAATTGTGTTGACCCGTTAAAACCTTCGAAAGTCATCCAGTGATTGTAATTATTTCAACGTAGCTTTGCTAAGCAATCTGAAGATTTAGGTTTGCAGTCAAATCAAATAAAACACAGTTATGAGCCCAAAACCGATAATAGTCGCATTGCTCTTGTTAGCTGGTTTAACAGCAAATGCCGATTGGACACCCAAGTTCTCAAATAAAGGGTCGAACGGAATGTTTATAAAAAAGGTGTTTTATGTAAACGATAATGAGGCATACGCTTCGAACGGAGGCAGTTATATCTATCATACCCTGAATAATTGGAAGGATTATGAAACAATCATTACAAATATCCCGGCATTCGAACAGGTCGAGTTCATAGAAATGACTTCTAAAACGAAGGGAATCCTTGTAACAAAACAAATGGCAAATATGACTTATGGGCAGTCATACATATATGTCACAGTTAACGGGGGCCACAGATGGGACAGGGTTTTCGAAATGCCGGTTCCGGAACCTTCAGTAAGATATGATCTCTCTTCTGAAAAAATGTTTTTCCAAAGAGAGCTGGACAAACTTTACATTTTGTTTGGTGATGTCATTTCACATGGAGGAGTTAATGGTAAAAACTGGGAAACAGTGCGTTACGGTTATTTACGAGATTCATATAATTCATTTTTTCAGGTATTGAATGACAGCATTTGGAGTTTCAAGTTTTTTGCTGATCCGATTTATACTAAAGACAAAGGCAAAACTTGGTTCGAATATCTGGAAGACCCGGCCATAGGAGATCAAGCTGTTGGATTGGGAAATTCAATTCAAAGGTTAGGGGCTTTTTGGAATGACAATATTGAGGAATATTCTTTTGCTGATAAGCAATGGCATTTGTTGAATTCTAAATACGCTTTTGGTGTTAAAAAAGTGCTTCAACTATCGGACAATTATCTATTGATTTATTACTGGCATTGGCCTTTGGACAAGCATCTTCAAACTGTTTACGACAGAAAAAACAATGCCTGGATTGATTTGGATACCCTGCCAAATTTCTTTGAATTGGACAATTGGTCGGTCAAAGCAAATGGATTTGTTACTATTACAGAAGATGGTCGGCTGTTGGAAACCAAAGATTTTGGACAGACATGGAAGCCGATTATGGGCGATGTCGAAAATTTTACGGAGTTATACAGACATATAACTTTCAATGGAAACCTTGGATTCGCAGTTTCAAATTCATGCTCATTCTCAACAGATAGTGGTGAAACATGGCGACATATAGGTGTAGAGAGATTCACTGAAATATTGGATCTGCCATTTCCGGCCGACCCAATATTGACATACGACAACAATGCACAGCTATATTTAATGGCGGGCGAGCTTTGGAAAATTGTTCCAAAAAATGATTCATTCGAGTTAGTGCGGCAGTTTTTCACATATCAGGACAAAGAAGTCACTAGCTTTAATATATCTGACAAAGGCAATCAGGGTATTTTTTTGACAGGTACTCAGGGTGATTCTATTTATTTGTTCGAAAGCGACATAGACGGAAAACTTTCAAGTTTGTTAGCATTGAAACGTGAACCGAATATGAATTTGTTTGGGAGTTTGGTTATCCAAAATCAGCAATACGCCATTTTTTCCCTCGATAAAAGTATTTACTGTTATAAAAAGCAAAGCAGGCAATTAACGGTGCTCACAGATAGTTTAGTTAATCCAACTTATTCAATTGATTTTACTAAAGACGAAATGCTTGTAGCCGGATGTTATTTCAATACTTTTTTCTATGATTTCAAATTGAACAAGGCTACAAATATTGAACAGGAAGATCAATATGGTTGGCAAACTTCAATGACAGCAGATTCAGAAGGTAACCTTTTGGTGAGTACCGGAGAAAATATATACATGACCACTATGAGGAATTTCAGCATGTTTTCCATTGATTCCACTTTCAAATTCAATGACAACCTGAGTGTCGTTCGCTTTTGGAATGGTCATTTCTGGGCAGCCGGTTATCAAAATATTTATAAAAACGAAGAAGTGGTTAAGACAACTGTTGTTAAATGTCCAACGATTGAAACCGTTTGGCCCAATCCGTTCAGCAATCAATTCTCTGTTCTTTTCAAAGTTGAATCTGGTCATTCCATTAATTTTAAATGCTTCAATTCAATCGGGCAGTTGATTGAGAATTTCGATACCTATTATGACATCGGATGGTATGAGAGGTCTATGAATATGACAGACAAAGCAAGAGGTATTTATTTCTTCAAAGTCACCACACAATGTGGTAGTCAAACGTATAAAATGTTTCGTGAATAGCGTTTCTGCATTTCTGGCAAACAATAAAAACAAAAGATAGATACCGAAAAAGCAAGACCGGCATTCACGTTAATTCTTGACATATTTTATTAAAATGAAACGTGTGTTTTTCTTAATCCTGTAGCTGTGAATGGGGTTGGGCCATAAGGTTCAAAAACAAAACAAAGATATTGAGGACTCGGCCTCTTCAACTTGTCCGGTTGCCGTCAACAAACTTAATTACAAGTATGATTTATAAACTCTTTTGAACAATTAGGGGGACCTCCGGAAATACCTTCTTGAAGTCAAGGAGCAAAAAATTGGATTCCATATCCACCGTTTCGAAGAAGAATGTTTGGAATTATCGTTCAGAACTTATAATGGCCATTTCATACAACTACAATAGTTTTTGAAAATGACGAAACGTAGAATACAACGAATTTTTTGATAACCATATCACAATAGTGAGGCAGGCCAATAACCGATATTTACCATCTATTTTCAATAAATGCATGATTTGATCCATCAGATTCTTCAATAACTTGTCATCATTCTATCCTATAAACCGGCAAAACCCTGTGTCCCGATTCATAATGTTCGGAGTTCTTGTAGATGAAATATAACTGGGCACGAGCATCTTCTCTAAAAACGGGATCGTTGTTCTTCTTTTCTTCAAAGGTCTTTTTCAGAGTGATATTATCCCTAAGAATTTTAGATGCTTTGTCTTCGAACACATAGTCGCTGTACCATTCCTTTTGCTGTATGACGGCATCAAAAAAGTTCCAGTTGAAATAGGAATCTGGAGTCACCGGTTCAAAAACCTCTGTTAAAAACCGTCTGGCTTTTTGATTCGTAGAAATTATCCAGGAACCCTTCGGGATGCGAACCATTCTTTTCTCAGTCAGGGTCTTGGTCCTCGAATGCCAGTAATGACTTTCGTATGGGAATTCAACGGTATTGAATGTGTCAATAATGGTAACGGTTACAAGCATTTTGGTATCATTTATTAATTCACGATAGTTAACGAAATTAAATTTCAACAATTCCTTTACCCTCCACCATCCCGCAGACAAGATGTAGTATTCTGGAATTTTTGCAGGCTGAAGGCCATTCGCTTCGGTGCAATAAGGGATTATGATGTTTGACTTTTCTTTTTCGTCAAAGTACATGCGATCTTTTCCGGTCACCTCACTTGGTTTTATGACGGTTTTGTATCCTTTGAATGGCAAAAGACAAGCTGTATCGGTTCTGATTTCCCAATCGAGAAAAAGTAACGGTTTTTTGCTCAAAGCTATTCTGGCATGTATTCTGAATTGCCTTAGTTTTCCTGCATCCTCAGATGATTGTCTCAATCCCTCCATCAAAAAATGGTAAGTGGCCCAAACTCGCTCTTTATAGGGTTTCAACATTAGTGTTTCGGTAATAAACCCAGGTGTTTGAAACAGAGCCGCATATCCGGTCGAATACCTCGGATAGTCAATAAATGCCGCCATGCCTGAATCGGGCAACTGATTGAAAATATTGACATACGGACACATTTCTTCTCCTGCATCTTTCATTCTGTCGTACATGCGGTCCATCCAGTTGGCTTTGAAATAATCGCCCAAAGGAGCATCCAGTTTTTGATGAAGTGTTGGCAAACAGGTCATGGTGTACTGATAATCGGCACCATTGCTCACATGTGTTTCTATGTATAAATCCGGATCGGTTTTTTGAAACAATTGAACAAACGAGCGGGCGTTTTTAGAATCGCATTTTACGAAGTCTCTGTTCAGATCAAGGTTTTGAGCATTACCCCTGAAACCATATTCTTCGGGGCCATTCTGATTGGCCCTGCTGTTTGTGTTTCTGTTTCTGGCTCCACCGATGTTGTAAAATGGGATGCAGGTGATGATGTTGTCCTTCAGAAGTGCTTTAAGCGAATCGTTATATAAAATATCACGCAACAACATCATGCTGGCATCAACGCCATCGGGTTCTCCCGGATGTATGGCGTTATTGATTAGAATTACATTTTTCTTTCTTTCTTCTAACGACGATACTATGGTATCACCATTTTCTGAAAGGTAAATCAGGTGCAAGGGAAAGCCTGCATCCGTCTCTCCGAATTCCACTATCGAAAGTTCTTTGAAGGCACTATCCAATTTTTTCCAAAAGGCCATTCCTTCTTCATAGGTTGCCGTCTTCTTGCCACCCGATTTTTCAAAAACAGTTTCAAATTCTTTTTTTGAAGGTTTTATAACAGTGCCTTTACACCCCTGATAAATAAGTGGATAAAAAAGACAAGCTAATATTTGGAGATAATTCAGGCTTTTTTGTTTCATATTGATAGTTTTGCCCCGCATGAAATTTTCGGGCAATTTAAGAAAAATGGACGCGAGCCTCGAAGAAGAGGTTTATTATAGTTTGGTTCTTTTCGATGTATTGGAGCCAAAAGAGGAAATACCAATGAATGAATTGATCGGACAAAAAATCAATATTTCTTTTGAAGGTTCTATTCATTGTGTGGTGAGTGGAAAGAAAATTAGCAAGGTTTTCGGTGAGGGGATGGGTTACGAAGCTTTCATGAATTCTCCGGAGGCTTCTCCCAGTATCATTAGACCGGAGTTGAGCCGAATTCATGAAGGGATAGCACTGCGTGATTACGAATGGGAAATGGCTCACCACATGCAACCACACTGCGTTTATCTGTCTTTGACAAATGCCATAAAAGTAGGGGTTACCCGCGTTACCCAAATGCCGATCCGATGGATAGATCAGGGAGCAACAGAGGCCATCATTCTGGCTCAAACGCCTTACAGGCAGGCAGCCGGATTGATCGAGGTAGCTCTTAAAAACTATGTGTCCGATAAAACCAACTGGCAACGAATGCTGAAAAACGATATATCGGAACATCTTCCCTTAAGAGAAGAAAAGCAACGCCTCATACCAATGGTACCGGAAGAATTGCACAGTTTTTTGTTGAATGACAATACCGTGATGCATATCAACTATCCTGTTTTGCGTTACCCCGAAAAAGTAATTAGTTTGAAACTAGACAAGAACCCAGACATTGGGGGCAAACTGGTTGGTATTCGGGGACAATATCTCATTTTTGAAAACGGAAGTGTTTTGAATATCAGAAGCCATTCGGGGTATCGGGTTTCATTTGAGTATTGATTAGACTCAACGCTTAGGATTTCAATTTTTGAACAGCCTAAGCCGGTGAAGCCGTGACCAGAAAAAATGAAAATATGCAACCACATAAACTGAGACGGCAAAGATGGTGAAAGCTCGTATTTGCCTATGGTTTGCTGGGACGGACGACCAGATCCACGGGCTTTACAGCTAAGAATTCGTTGGGGTGGAACGACCAACAATGAATCCTGTATTGCACGAAAGCTTTGGTAGTCTTTTGCTGTTCTTTTTTCTATGGAGATTGCGACGTTGTGATTGTTTCTTTGGATTTGACCGGTTGGCCGGTTTCGGGTTATTAACCCGGATTTCTTTGATGTTTTAGACTTTAATATCAGGTATAGAAGGCTGTTTTGGTGCTTCTGTTTCTATATTTCATTCTTCTTTTTAATCTATTTGCAATGTTTCGAACTGCCATGGTCTATTGTTCCTAATTCTACAGTATCATTTGTTACCTGGTACTTGGAATTTGAGCTTTGGAATTTCCGACTCTATTCACCTAACTCGGTAACCCCACCTGAAACAATAAATTTCATAATTTCGCTGCTTTTGCTCAAAACAGGGTGTACCTTTTCCTTTGGCACCAAAAATAAATTGCCGGAAAAATTATAAGAATGAGGAAAGTACACGGCGTAATATTGGCTGAGATCTTTTTCTGTTTTGATGGCTGACAAATCTTTTTTTGTGATGAACCCTATTTTCATGATTCCGGTGGTACTCATTTCAACCAATACAGCCTCTGTAAATTTCTTTTTATCACCTACAAAGGCTTCCAGCATGTCTTTCACAGCTGAGTAGATGAACTTTACACCGGGTGTTTTGTCCATCAGCGTATCAAAAATTTCAAACAGAGGTTTGGTAATCAAACCTGTTCCGAAAAACCCAATGAGTGTAATCCCGGTTATGGTGATAACCACGCCAAGTCCGGGAATTTTGAACCCCACAAAATCATCGAGCATCACTATAACACTGTAGGTGATATAGACTGTTACAGCCACAGGAATAACAACAATAAGTCCTTTAAAAAAATAGGCTGCCAACCGGGCTAAGGTCCTTTTCAATGAAATTTTCATATTGAATTAATTGGGCTGCAAATTTGGTGAAATAAGTTTCTCCGAGAAAAAATTCTGACTATCGTTTTTTTCTTTAATTTAAAATAAAGCAGTTGCAAAACCACCTACCTCTGGTTTCATGTCAAACTTAGTGATGTTTTCTTTTTTCTACCAGATTCATTTTTCTTTTCCGGTCAAGAGAAAAATATTCAGTAGGTTTTTGTTTGTTGGTTACTTTTTTAGTACTCGCCATCTAAAAAATTAGGGATCTGCTGATAAACATCCGGACTCTTATCATTACCGGAAAGAATCTTTCGTTGATTGAATTATCCACATCAGACGAAGCATATTTATTCATCTGCGTTGATGAAATACAGTTACGTCCAAATTAAAAACAAACCATTTGCCTGATTACATAAATTATTGTCAGCAATGCAGCCTTTTTGTTTTCATTGAGCCTCCTCCTTCCGGAAGGAGGAACTACCCAAAAATAATGTGTCGCTAATACGAAGCCACAAAGTTGCCGGCTGTTATTTCTTTCTCATCAGTGCCATCGCTTGCTTTAAATGAAAAAGTCCCTTTGATTACTTTAAGCACAATATCATGTTCCGTAATATTAATAGTTCCAGATTCGCCATACAAAAATGTGGAAGATGTTGGGTTGTATTGAGCCATATAATCACCGAAACGTTCTACGTTGTGGGTACCAACTGTGGCATCATCCGGAACATAGAGCGTCATTGATGTGCTATTGGAAGCATTGCCGACAATGCCAATGGATTCAGTAATACTCATTTCAACAGCGGTCACATTGGAAGCAGACCAGAAAACGCCGTCAACCTTTGCCGTCATTGTTTTGCCCGGGGTCGGTGGCAACTTGTCACTGTACACAACATTGGTAAAAGAACCTGTGATCGTTCTGGTTTCACCGTCAATGGCCCTCTTTACATCCAGATTGAAAGTTCCACTCACGGTTTTCGTTGATTTATCGAATTTTGTAAAAGTCAGCTTTCCGGTAAAAGGTTTTGAACCATCCCATTGATTGGTGGAGAATGCCGGGTCAGTGGCATTTTCCATGTAAATTCCCGCGTTATCCATGTCATCATAAGTCAGAGTATAGGGAATTGTTGCTTCATTGCCGGGGAAAAGCTGCACGCGAATGACTATAGAGGACCCATTGGAAGATTTTCCGGTTAAGACAAAAATTTCGTTCAGGTAAATGGCGTTAATTTCATTTGCTGTCCAGGAATTTCCTTCCACTTTCCCGCTCATACTTTTAGCAGCTGCAGGGGTGTCGGTCTTTTTGTCGTCTTTGCAGGCATGCAAAACAAAAGTCAGAATTAGCAACGAAGGAATCAGGTTTTTCATAGGTTTATGATTAAAAAAGTGGGTATGAAGCAGGGCAAAAATAATTTTTAAAAGCAGAAAAACAACTATGCGATCGTAATTCTCGTTCGATCGCCAAAACAGGGTTACCTGCAGTATCTGAACTTTCTGCCCAAATATCGGGCATCAGCCCCGAGGTCTTCCTCTATTCTCAAGAGTTGATTGTATTTGGCAATTCGGTCGGAACGCGAGGCTGAACCTGTTTTTATCTGTCCGCTGTTCAATGCCACCGCAAGGTCTGCTATCGTTGTATCTTCTGTTTCACCGCTCCGGTGACTGATGACATTAGTATAACCATTTTGAGTGGCCATGTTCACCGTATCTATTGTTTCCGTTAAGGTACCGATTTGGTTTACCTTCACCAAAATAGAATTGGCAATTCCTTCTTTGATGCCTCTTTCGAGTCGCTTCACATTCGTAACAAATAAGTCATCACCCACTATCTGAACCCCGTCACCGATAGTTTCGGTTAGTTTTTTCCAGCCTTTCCAGTCGTCTTCCGCCAAACCATCTTCTATAGAGATGACCGGGTATTTCTTCACCCAATCCGCCCAAAATGAAACCATCTCTTCAGAAGAAAGTCGTCCGCCGCCTGATTTGTGAAACTGATATAGGCTGTTTTCCGGGTTGAAGAACTCTGAAGCCGCTGCATCAAGAGAGATGTAAATATCTTCCCCGGGTCTATATCCGGCCATTTCAATGGCTTTCAATACGAACTCGATGGCCTCTTCGTTCGATTTCAGGTTGGGGGCAAAACCACCTTCATCGCCCACATTAGTGCTGTGTCCCTTGTCTTTCAAAACCTTTTTCAGGTGATGAAAAACCTCCACACCCATTCTAAGTGCTTCGGAAAAAGAATCTGCCTTCACCGGCATCACCATAAATTCCTGAAAGTCTATCTGGTTGTCGGCATGGCTGCCGCCGTTGAGAATGTTCATCATCGGAATAGGTAGCGTGTTGGCATTCACCCCGCCGAGATAGCGATACAAGGGTTGGTTTGATTCATAAGCCGCCGCATGAGCACAGGCCAAAGAAACGGATAACATAGCATTGGCACCGAGGTTGCCCTTGTTGTCGGAGCCATCCAGTTCTATCAATATCCTGTCTATACTGTTCTGCTCAAAAACACTGGTACCCAAAAGTGCCTCTCTGATGGTTGTTCTGACATTCTCAACCGCTTTCAAAACGCCCTTGCCCATGTAGATACTCTTGTCGCCATCCCGCAATTCAACAGCCTCGTGAACGCCCGTTGACGCTCCGGAAGGAACAGCCGCTCGTCCGATCACCCCGTTGTCTGTGAACACCTCTGCCTCAACAGTTGGATTTCCTCTTGAGTCAATAATTTGTCTTGCTTTGATTTCGGCTATAAAACTCATGATAGATGAATTATGATTTTAACATGTCAATAAACTGATCGAAAAGGTAACGGGAGTCATGCGGTCCGGGAGATGCTTCGGGATGATATTGCACGGCAAATGCAGGGCGATCTTTCACTCGCAAGCCTTCAACCGTATTGTCATTCAGGTTAAGGTGTGTGATCACTACGTTCTCCTTTCCGGCACTGTTTGGGTCTATGGCAAAGCCATGATTTTGAGAAGTGATTTCGCTTCTGCCTGTGTCAAGATTTTTTACCGGGTGGTTCAATCCCCTGTGTCCATGGTGCATTTTAAAGGTTTTCATGCCAACCGCTTCCGCCAGAATCTGACTTCCGAGGCAGATGCCGAACATTTTATGACCTCCTTCTAAAATCTGTTTCAGGGTTTCCACAGCATAATTCATGGCCGACGGGTCACCGGGACCGTTTGAAATCATGAACCCATCGGGGTTCCATTGCATCATTTCGTTGTAGGTGGTCGTCGCCGGAAAAACATTCAGATAACAATCTCTGTCTGCCAGGCATCTCAGAATATTCTGCTTAACGCCAAGGTCAAGCACCGCCACCCTGTGGGCGGCAGCATCGCTTCCGAATTCGTATGGCTTCGCAGCGGTGACTTTGGTCGAGAGTTCCAAACCTGACATATCCGGCACTTTTGCCAGCGTTGCTTTCAGGTGGTTTATATCTGTGGTTTCGGAAGATATAATGCAGTTCATGGCTCCGACAGCCCTCACATGCCTCACAATCTGACGGGTATCCACGTCGCTGATTCCTACGAGATTGTTTTCGATAAAATAGTCGTTCAGACTTCCGGAGGATTGTTTGCGTGAAAAATCGTATGCGTATTTCTTACAAACAAGTCCTGAAATTTTGATGGAATCGCTTTCAATCTCTGTATGGTTGACGCCGTAGTTTCCGATATGGTCATTGGTAGTCACAAGAATCTGTCCGAAATAGGAAGGGTCTGTGAACACCTCCTGGTAGCCGGTCATGCCGGTATTGAAACAAATCTCCCCGGTGGTGGTGCCTATTTTGCCGATGGCGAGACCATGAAAAACAGTGCCATCCTTAAGAAGTAAGATGGCTGGTTGGGTATGTAAACTCACGCTTTTTTCAGGATTTTTGCAAAAATAAACCCTCAACTTCCTTTTTAGGTTACTGTTGATAAAAAGTGTTGAGGCAGCGGATTATTGATAACGTTGATCAAACATATCATATAAATCCAATAACTGAATAGCTTTGAAAAGGTTGCATATAGTGATAATATGCTTAGAAACACCTACCGATTGGTAATATTTATATCATAATATACGTTGCGTGTGTGAGCGTTAATTATTGAAAAAAATATACAAGTATGAGAACTTTATCGAGAGAACATCAGCCTATGTTTGAATTTCAAACAGCTGTATCTAATTGGAGACCGGTCTTTGAATCGGGAAACGATGATTTGGGGGTATTTGACTGCGTCTCATCCTCCATTTCAAATTTTATGTTAAGTGAATTAAATTACAGGCAGGGAGAAAGGTCTGATGCGGCCGGACTCTATTCGGACAGAGTAACTTATTACCCTGAAATCGGAGAACGATTTAATGATTTGGGTGTAGACGGTCTGGACCAAAGTTTACCGTTACTGGATGATTTTATTAATTCAGACACCTTTTCAAGCACAAATGCGGAATTCAATGCAACTTTAGATGATTTTAAAAGAGAATTGTTGGACTTGCTACTTGATGTTGAATGGAAACCTGCTGATATTACTTCGGTTATTGCAGTAATTGATGAAGTTTTTGATAATATTAAGGAACAACCTGCAGCTAACTTGTTGAACTATATTTCTTCGAAAATTTCAGATTTAAAAGATGCGAAAATTTCAGTTACAAGAGGCTCAGAAGAAAACATACCAATATGGAAAATCGCCGAATTGGCCGTTTTATTCGGAATGGCATCATGGGCTGTGTATGCCTGTTACTGTAAAAGTAAAGGTTGTTCAAAAAAACAACAGAACAAATTTAATGCTGTAATGGCTGTTGCTCTTGTTACATTAGGTGCTTGCTAATTCTTAAAGAAATGAAAAAAACAACCTTAGTTATACTGATTGCTTTATTGTCGTCATGTGCATCAGTGCAGATTGCAACCATTGACCGGACAGATAAGAAAATTGAATTGTATGTAACAAAGTTGCCAACCAGAGAATACATAGAATTAGGGTACATAGAAGTCACAGGTTCAATATTTCATTCAAGGGAACGGTTGCTTAAGAAAATGATAAAACGTGCTGATAAAGTTGGAGCTAATGCCATCATTTCACTTAGATACTCTTATCAATTCTGGTATCCTTGTCTGGAAGGAGTGCTAGTCAAGTACCGGTAGAATTTCAGGGTTTGAACCATCACAATTGAAGTGTCAACTTCGAATGGCGGCCAAGCCTGTTTTGATCTGTCAAGTGGGAACATGTGGCAACACAGCAAATTAAAAGTAACCCCGGCCTTTATAACCGGGGCGTGGCTGATTAACGGTTAAAGGCATTAGGCCTTAGCCCTGAATTTATTTGTGGTCATGGCTAAAGCCAAAATTAATCTGTTCTTGAGGCACCGCCTTAGCTTCGAAACGCTCAGCTACCGGGCCGTGTTATTAATTGTGCTGTCAGGTGTTTCCACCTGGCATTTTAATTTTAAAAGGGTTAAAAGGGGCGAAGTCAATTCGTCAGTTGCAATATGTATTTTTGTTGCACAAATTTGCAAGTACCAGCCAATTTTAAATGACCAGACAAATTTTTATCAGGAAAGTTTCTCTCTCTTTGCTAGCTGTTATGGTATTGTCAACATGCTCAAAAAAGACCACTAAATATTTGAAGACAGCAGCCATTTTCTCCGACACTTCAATAATTGAAAGGACTAACAGTTTTAATTATGTTACAGAGAACTACAAAATCTTGTTTCCAATTTTTGCTGGACTTTTCATTACTCATAATGGAAAAAAATGGGGTGTAATCGACAGTAGCGGAAAAGAAATTGTCCCTTTCATTTGCGATGGTATTAAAGAAGTTTCAGACACAACTGGTATTGCATCTCAATTTTCGGGTAGTTATTCACTCAATACCGGCGTTCCACGCTATGTATATTGCGGACAGTATTTCTACTTTACAAAAAGTGGGCAGATCGCGAAGAAAAAGGAAAATTTCAGTATTACGATAGTGGGTATTGCGGACTTTCACAGAGATGACTTAATTCTGAATTCTCCCGGTCGGTATTTGCCAAAAGATACAATTTCTTCTGACCCATGCAGTAATAGATTTAGACAATTTTAGTATTCAGGGACAAACAGGTAATTAACAGTGCTGTCACGTTTTTCCAACGAAACCTTCAAAGCAATCGAAAGTCAATCGCAATTGCAAGGTTTGTATCTTTGTTGTCTAAACTATCAATTTTGAACCACCACTCAATCAAAACATGAATAAAGCCATACAATCCTAAAACGACTCTCAAACAACCGAAGATATGGACATCTGTAACTTACTTAAAAAAGGCCATAGACATTCAATGGGATTACAAGAATATTGTCAAACGAAAAGGCGTTTTGGAAAGGTTAAAGTGAAATACTGACCTGTAAGGTGGCAACACCTGACAGCACCGAAAAAAATCGTGGATCGTAATTTTTAATTCGTAATTCTTCCTTCGATTCACTTTCCCCACATGGCATTGGCAGTTCCCGGAAAAGGCAGGGTAGTCTCCGGAATACCCAGTTCCATCCGGTTCACCCATTCCACCCCCTGCATCAGACTGTGATCCTGGTTGCTCACTTCGTATTTCCATCCCCCAAAACGACCTCTGGAATAGATGTCATGCTTCTCCAGAAAAGGTTGAACCACATTCAGAATTTCATCACGACCCACAGAAGGTGTTGGGTAGCCGTAATCATAAGAAACTTTAAAAGTGCTGATCACCTGTTCTGCATTTTCAATCAATCCGTCTTCTATTAAAGCCATGATGGTCTCTGCAATCAACGTGTCTCTCTTCACCGGCTTAGCATCCGATTCACTGGTTTCGGTCATCAGACTCCACTGGGTATTAATGTCCGGAACATTGTTGGGACTGTAGTTGCTAAAAACGGTGATGCGGTAATAGGGACTGTTGCTCTCGGGGAAATACATCCAGCATTTGGTGGCCAACTCGGCTTTCGGCTTTCCTTTCAGCCCAACTCCGATGATGTTGGTGGCAGAGTGTTTTAGTTCTGAAGCTTTGGCAGAAATTCCATTTTGAGCTAAATCAGTTATAGTTGTCAGTTTATCCAAAGGCATGGTGTTCAGGAGAAAGTCATAACTTATTTCATTCCCGTCATTGACCAATACTTTTTTCTCATTGGCTCTAATACCTGAAACCGCTTTGTTCAACCATATATATTCCATCCCGACCAATTGCTCTCCGATGTTTTTCCAAATGGCTCCCGTGCCACCGTATTTCGGAAACTGAAAAGTATTATTCGGGCCCCATGAAAGATCGTCTTCTTCCATGATCACATTCTTTGTTGCTCTGGCCAAATCCGTTACCGCAACCCGCTCTCCAATCCAGTTGTAACTGAGTTCTTTTGGTGGATAGGCCCATACTTTGAAATTGTAGGGCATCATAAACTCCTCGGCTATACCGCTGCCAAAGGTGGCATATATCCAGTCTTCGAAATGGTCCGGTTTGCGGGTTTGCGGATGTTTGTAAATATCAATGATTCCGTTCAGACATTTCCAAAGGCTGTCTTTGGGCAGGTATCTGATATTGTTTTGAAAAGGGTAAGGCACAAAACGATTTTTGATCCAGACCCAACTCTCGCGTTGATGATTCAACCAGCCTTCCGTTCCCAGAGCCTTTTGCATCAGGTCATCAAAGTATTTATAGTGCGAAAACTGCACATGCCCTCCAACATCCCATGTAAAACCTTTTTCATCCTTAAAACTGGTGGCCAACCCCCCGACATAGTCTTCTTTTTCGAGGATGATAAAATCGGTGATGCCCAGTTCTTTTAGTCTGTATGCAGCACCCAAACCGGTCGGGCCGCTGCCAATAATGAGGTATTTATAGTGTTGTTTCATTTGGGAAAGGTGCAAATATAAGCACTGTCGAAAACCTGAAAATCTTTATCTTTGTGTGATGAAACAAATGAGAGTCTGGATTTTTATCCTGTCATTGACAGTTGTCGGCTCCTGTAAGGATGATGAAGCTGATGCAAAAAACAAAAACTTTTCTGAAAGGGTATTTACTGAGGTAACGGAACTTTCTGTCGAAGTGGCTTACGAAACCGGAGCAGAACCCTATACTTCCAGCGGTTTGAAACAACTTTGGGAGGTGACAAAAGCAAACCTTGAAGCCCTTTTCGAAGGACGAAGCCAGAAACCGGCAATTGTTGTCCCTATGGAATTGACGGCAATGACGAACTTCAACGCTACAGGAAAACAATTATATTCAACCGGCGATCTGAAAGCTATGGCAAAGACGCATCGGAAGAAGCCAAATTCCGGTGCAAAGGGAAGTTGCCTGATTCTTTTTGTCAATGGTTATTACTCAGAAAACGGTGTTGAAAACAAAAATGTTTTGGGTGTCAGTTTAACCGGAGAAGCTCTGGTAGCTGTATTTAAACCTGTTGTTGAATCTGCAGGTTTAACACAGATGAGCAAAAATGGTATCGAGCAAGGCACCATTGTTCATGAACTCGGTCATGCTCTTGGTTTAGTTAATACAGGTATTCCGCTCAAATCAGGACACCAGGATGTGACCAACACTGGGCATTGCATGAATGAGGAATGCATCATGTTTTGGCAAAACGAACAGGGTTCTTTTATGGCCGCCTTCACCCAACAATTAGGCACGGACGTGAAAGTACTATTTGATGCTGCGTGTTTGAAGGATGCAAGGGAGTTTTGAAAAATGGGTTGTTGAACCCGTATATCATCGCCACAGTTCAGAATTAAAACTGCTGCAAACCCGCGAAAACAAATCTGAGATTAACCATTGACCTCATGATATCATCCTATTATTTTATCAAATCATTACCTTTAAGGTTTCTCGATGCTTTTATTGCTTCTTTGAATTCATCAGACATGCCCTTGGCTATCACCTTGCCGTAATAATGCAACACCATCACTTCTTTTGCTTTTTCGGTGTAGCGGAGTCCTTTAGCAATTGGTAAACGAGCTTCCACCAGAGGTCTAATGTCGCCGATGCTTAGAAAGAACTTGAATACGGATAAAATTATCAGGCATCAGTGTTAGGCAACTTAGCTGAGCCTTTATTTCGAAAACTTGGAATACACAACTGAAGGGAATGGGATTCGATCATTTGCCTTAAATTTGAACTTTTAAAAAAAATAACCAAACCCGACATGAATATAGTTGTTAAAAATCTTCACGAATCCATCAACGGTTTTTACCTTGAAATGCTTTTTAAAACTTATGGCGAAGTGGAAAGTTCAAAAGTTCTGTATGACCATGCAACAGGAGAACACAAGGGAATTGGATTCGTAGAAATGGCCAAAGATGCCGATGCAGAGAAGGCTATTGAGGCTTTGAATGGAAAGGAAATTAAGGGAAAACCAATTAGTGTTGAAAAGGCCAAACCAAAAAAGGTGAACATCTGGGGTTAGCCAGTTAATTAATTACCAAATTTTAATCATTTCTGCTTCAGGCTTTTGCATTTTGCAGTCTTTGCAACCAAAGGCATTTCCAAATTCTTTGATATTGGCTAAAGGACCAAGTACACGATATTCACCGGGTGAATGAACATCTGTTATCAGACGGTTTTTAAGTTCGTCTTCTCTTATTGTTTGTTTCCAAACATTGGCCCAGCCTAAATAGAATCGCTGTTGCCAGTTATAATCGTCAATAAGCCCGGGTTCTTTACCGGCCAGTTGTTTTTTAAGGGCGGCAAAAGCCAGCGTTAATCCTCCGAGGTCGGCAATATTCTCTCCGAGCGTCATTTCCCCATTGATATACATTCCGGGCAAAGGTTCGTAACCACTGTATTGTTCAGCTAATCTTTTTGTCAAAGCTCCGAATCGCTCTCGGTCTGCATCTGTCCACCAATTACTGAGATTTCCTTCGCCATCAAATTTGCTGCCCTGATCGTCAAAGCCATGGGTAAACTCATGCCCTATAACCCCACCAATACCACCATAATTTATGGCATCATCAAAACTGATATGGAAGAAAGGCGGTTGTAGCAACCCGGCCGGGAAAACTATTTCATTGCCCGATGAGGAGTAATAGGCATTTACTGTTTGAGGTGACATTCCCCATTCTTTTTTATCAACCGGCTTGCCCAGTTTGTTTGTCATAAATTTATAACCAAAGATACGGGTGTTGATAACATTCTGGAGATAGCCTTTCTTCTTTATTTCCAGTTTCGAATAGTCTTTCCACTCATCAGGGTAGCCAACTTTATAGGTAAAGGTTTCCAGCTTTTTCAATGCCTTTTGTTTGGTCGTATCGCCCATCCAACGGAGGTTCATGATGCTTTCCCTATATGCCGACCTCAAATTTTCAATCATAGAAGAAATATACATCTTGGCCGATTCGGGAAAATATTTAGCGACGAATAACTGACCCATAGGTTCGCCCAACATGCCGTTTATTGTATTGAGAATTCTTTCTTTCCGAGGCTTCATTTCTTTAGTGCCTCTCAAAATTGTTGAGTAAAAACGAAAATCTTCTTCTTCAAAAGCATCATTGATGTGACTGGCAAATGATCCCAAAAAATGCCAGATATGGTAACTCTTCCAATCGTTGAGTGATGTTTCTTCAATGATTTTGTTCAGGTTTTCGAAGTATGTGGGTTGTCCGACAATAATATCTTGAGCATCGCTAAGTCTAATCCCTTCCAACAATCCTATCAGATTAACCATCGGGTAATGGTCGGCCACAAGCTTGGTTGCTTTTTTATTGTATGTTTTATAGGGGTCCCGCTGTTCGGTTATAGACCATTGGGCCGTTGCTATCTTAGTCTCAAGGGACAAAATGGCCTGACCACTTATTGGTTCAAAACCTGCCAAGGCCATTATAACATTGATATGATCAACATATTGTTCCCGAATCTTCTCAAACTTTTCATCTTTCTTTAGGTAATAGTCGCGGTTTGGCAACCCGATACCACTTTGTGAAATGGAGGTAATGTATTGCTCGCTGTTTTTTCTGTCTCTTGAAATATAAACTGACAAGGGAATGCGAACACCCATTTGCAACAATTGCGGATATAAATTCACCAAATCAGATTTGCTCCCGGCACTGACTATTTTCTTTAAGATCGTCTGCAAAGGTGCAAGACCAGTCTTCTCCCTTTCGGCACTATCGAGTGCACTTTTGTAAAAATCAGAAATCAACTGATGGGTGGTTCCTTTCTTATGTTTGCCTTTGATGACCTCTTCTAAAATCGTCTGGAGTTTGGCTTCGTTCTCCTTTGTCAGTACATTGAAGCAACTCCAGCGTGATTCGGTTGTTGGCACGGGATTTTTATCTATCCAATTTCCATTAGCATGCCTATAGAAATTATTGCATGGCAATACTGACCTATCGATCTGTGTGGTGTCAAATGCGACAGGTTCTTTATTCATCGTTTCGCTTTTCAATCCCATAACTACTAATGACGAAAAAAGTGATAAGGTTAAGTATGTTATTTTCATGACTTATTTTCCTTTAAAATCAGGTGTTCGTTTTTCTACAAAGGCAGCCATTCCTTCTTTTTGATCTTCGGTGGCAAACAACATATAAAAATTCTTTCTTTCAAAATACAAGGCCTCCTGAAGAGGCATTTCAAATGCTTTCAAAACAGATTCTTTAGCCAGTTGCACGGCGATTGGCGATTGAGCGGCAATTTGCCTGGCAAGTCTCACAGCTTCGTTAAGGTAAATCTCCACAGGAACAACTTTGTTCACTAATCCAATTCTATAGGCTTCGTTTGCATCAATAAATTGGCCGGTCAAAATCATTTCCATGGCCATGGCCTTTCCTACAGCACGGGGTAATCGTTGTGTACCTCCTGCCCCGGGCATTACCCCGATTTTTATCTCGGGTTGCCCAAACTGTGCGGTTTCCGATGCTACAATCATATCGCAAAGCAAGCAAAGTTCACAACCACCTCCCAAGGCAAAACCACTGACAGCAGCAATGATTGGCTTCTTTGTCTTTCTGATTTGATCCCAGGTGCTGAACTGATCAGTTCTCAGCATATCTATTGCCGATTGATCTGCCATTTGCTTAATGTCTGCCCCTGCGGCGAATGCCTTTTCATTTCCTGTGATGATGATGACCCTAACTTCATTGTTGGCATCAAGTTCTGTAAGAGCCGACTTTAGTTCGAGCATCAATTGGAGGTTCAAGGCATTCAACTCTTTCGGCCGATTGAGCTTAATAAGGGCTATTTTATCTGCAAATCGAGGTTCTATGATAATTAATTCAGCGTCCATCCTTCGAAAAATATTCGGTTCGAAACTGAACTTTTTTTATCATATTTCAAATATCAATAGACCAGCCTGCTTCACAAAGGGATGAATAAAATAAAATTCAGACGTTAGATTATAGTATCGTATCAATCCTTTAAAGTTTCCTTATGCCATTCAAGAAAAATTATTGACGAATAATTTCAAGAAAAACACCTGCATTGTCATCTTATTGTCATGGATTAGAAACACTAAAAAAAATCTTAAGTTTTCCGCTTGTGCTTTAGATTCAAATCATATACATTTGACAACTCAAATTTTGCAATTATGAAAAAGAATTTACAGAAAGCACTCATCACTTATTGCCTAATGGCAATATTGAGCATTGCGGCTATTACAGCCGGTGCACAGAAAAACATCGCCCCACTAGGAACCACCAATTGCCAGGGATCCGGAGGTGTAACCCCCTATTGTTGGAATTGGCAAAACATCAGCAATGGAAGTTGGAGTACTTGTGGTAATCAAGACGCCTTTGTATGGACAACGGCCCCTCCGGGTGGGTCGGAATGGATGGAATGGGTTTGGACCAGTTCTTATTTAATTCAGGAAGTTAAAATATATCATGCCAATACAACAGGCCGGTTTTTAGCCGGTGGTACTATTCAAAAGTGGGATGGTTCGGCATGGGTAGATCATTATACTTTTAGTGGCCTTACACAACAATGTGAAAACACGATCAAATTTACCCCATTTGCAGGAGATCGCCTTCGTATATCAAAATGGTATCCCGGAACAGGGCAAAACAGTAACATGAATTACCGCGAAATTGAAATTTGGACGGCTGCCAGTCCTTTTAATGCAGGAGTTAGTGCTTTGGTGTCGCCAACCAATACCTGCAACTCAACCCAAAATATTACAGCTACGTTTACCAATCTAGGGCTGATAAGAATTGATAGTGCAGATATTCAATGGAGTATTAATGGCACCATGCAAACGCCATACCCTTACAACAAATACCCGAATTACAAAAATTCCGACACATTGCCATCTGGTAAAGGCGTGAATATTGTATTAGCCGCATCTTATACATTAACCGATTACACGAATTACAATTTTAAGATATGGTCGAGCATGCCCAATGGCAAACAAGACACTGTAAATGGTGATGACACGCTA
>JAGVMN010000058.1 GCA_020053795.1 Bacteroidia bacterium
CTCAATGAACGCGTTTGTACACTGTTCGAAGTCAAAGGGTACTTTTGTTTCTATGAACCAATCTGCACGTTTTCGTTCATTTCGGCTTCGCTCAATGAATGCGTTTGTACACTGAGCAAAGTCAAAAGGTACTTTTGTTTCTATGAACCAATCTGCACGTTTTCGTTCATTTCGGCTTCGCTCAATGAATGCGTTTGTACCCTGAGCGAAGTCGAAGGATACTTTTGTTTCTATGAACCAATCTGCACATTTTCGTTCATTTCGGCTTCGCTCAATGAATGCGTTTGTACCCTGAGCGAAGTCGAAGGATACTTTGGTTTCTATGAACCAATCTGCACGTTTTCGTTCATTTCGGCTTCGCTCAATGAACGCGTTTGTACCCTGAGCGAAGTCGAAGGGTACTTTATTATCTAACGATCATCTTCGCCACAACAGATTCCCCTGCGTTGAAATGTTCTTTTTCCTCTTCAAGTTCAACAACACAATCCGCCACGGCAAATGAATTCATCAGATAACTCTCCTGTCCGGGCAAAATCGTGACGTATGATTCATTGGTTTTTCCTTTCAGAAAATGAGTCAGACCAGGTTTTTTACCATAGGATTGAGCAAGTGTTAACTGCAAAGACTTGTAATATTTTTTCCGTGTAAAACGGCTGATGACCGGAACGATATATTCGTAAAAGCAGGTCATAACTGCCGCCGGATTTCCGGGCAATCCAAAGACAAGCGTGCTTCCTTTTTTGCCAAAGAACAAAGGCTTCCCGGGTTTTTGTTTCACCTTGTGAAAGACTTTGGTTACGCCGCATTTGTCAAGAGCTGATGTCACGAAATCATAGTTGCCCATCGAAACGCCACCGGTCAGAATCAAAATATCACATTTAAGCTGTGACATGATTTTGTCAATGGTTTCATCTTCTTCGTCACCAACCATAACTACAGAATCGGGGATTATGCCTAATTGAGACAATGCGGCCATCAAGCCATAGGAATTCGATTCGTATATTTGACCTTCGGAAATAGGATGGCCTGGTTTCACCAATTCATTGCCCGTGACAATAATGTTGATTTTTGGTTTTGCAAAAACATTTACATCGGCAATTCCTATACCGGCAATAAGCGAAACGGCAGCAGGGGTGATCAATACACCGGCCTCTAAAACGATTGCTCCTTTTTTAGTTTGAGAACCTGAAAGTCGAACATTGGCCCCTTTTGAAAGCATTTGATCGTCAATGGAAATATATTGTCCGTTGATGACAACCTTTTCCTGCATCACAACCGAATCTGCACCCTTTGGCACCGGAGCTCCGGTAAAAATTCTGACGGCATGGCCCGGTTTCAGAGTGTTGTTGGAAAAGCTGCCCGCCTGTATTTCTTCCGTGACAAACAATTCGTTTTTACCATTCCAACCATCAAATGAAAAGGCAAAGCCATCCATGGCAGATTGGTCGAAAGGGGGAGTGTCAATTGGTGAAAAGATGGATTCGGCCAGAATACTTCCACATGCTTCAAGCAATGGTGTCAAGATAATCCGCGAGGGTTCGCAATTCTCTTCAATCAGTTTTTTTGCTTCAATTACCGAGATCATGTCAATATAATAAAGGCTCAACCACCAATGTTGATCATGCTCCTGTTTTTGATTTTACCGGCATCCAAATGTTCAAAATCAGAATTGAACTGTCCGCCCAGGGCTACTTCCTTTTCAATAACACATTGTCTGATCAAAGGGATAATATCTTCCCCTTTTCTCAACGCACCAAGAATGTCAATTTCAGATTTCGAAAAAAGGCAGTTTTTCATTTTGCCATCTGCGGTAAGCCTCATCCGGTTGCAATTGCTGCAAAAAGGAGCACTCATGGTACTGATCACAGCGAAAGTTCCTTCATGGCCATAAACTTTATATTTCTTGGCGGTTCCATTTATTTCGTCTTTCAGGCGAAGGGTACTGTATTTGGCATCTACAACTTCAAGAATTTCCTTGTAGGTAAAAACCTTTTCGTTGTTCCATTGATTGCCGTCAAACGGCATGAACTCTATAAACCGAACATGCACGGGCTGGTTTTTTGTCCATTCCACAAAGTCTAAAATTTCGTAATCATTGAAACCCCGCATCACTACTACATTCACTTTTACATGAAATCCGTTTTCCAGCAAGAGTTGAATATTATCCCAAACTTTTGCGAACAAATTCCGGCGGGTGATTTGGAAGAACTTTTCTGCTTTAAGTGTATCAAGGCTGAGATTGATGGATTTGACACCAGCAGCCACAAGTGTCGGGATTACTTCATTTATTCTTGTTCCGTTGGTTGTCAGGGTCAGGTTTACCGGGTATTTTGACAGGGAAGTAATAATCTTTTCAGCGTCATTTCTTATGAGTGGTTCCCCACCTGTAAGCCTGATTTTCCGAACGCCCAATTTCACAAACTCCTGAGCAATCCTGTCAATCTCATCCGCCTGCATGAGCTTAGAAGGTACCATGAATTTTATGTTTTCTTCAGGCATACAATAAAGGCAACGAAAGTTGCAGACGTCGGTCAGCGAAATCCGCAGGTAATCATGTACTCTTCCGTGTTTGTCTTTTAGCATACTTAGTTGGTAAGTCTTTGATAACGATTCGACCGGACTATCATTAGGATGATTTCTTATCGGGTATTTTATCATTCAAACCAAAAGATAATAAATTGGGAACACCAAAGCTTCCCTCAAAGTTACAGCCAAAATTCTCATTTAAAAAATAAGGTATCCCAAATGAGATGAGCCCAATGGTAACCCGATTCCAAACGAAATCATTTAAGGTATGGTAGCTCATGTCAAATGAATTATGGCTTGTCTTTAGCCTTTGATATCCCAATTTGAAACCACTGTAAATCAGTTTATTTTTTCTTGCCACATAATAAAATAAACCTCTTAAAGTAAGACGCAGTTTGGCAGCTGTTGTGTCAACATTCTCTATCAATGATAACGAATCTTCAAACAAACGGCTATGGTTTATTGAAACACTCTGAAAAGCAACCCAACCTGGGATGCTGATTTTTTTAGAAATAAAATGATCAAGGCAACAAATAACCAAAGGATTTGCTTTTGATCTTATAGTCAAAGCACTGTCAGTCTCCTTACCTATGATTTGACTGGTAATGAAAAGCCTGTATGCTCTAAAACCTGCATTTGCTGATAAGACAGTTTGTTGTGCTTCTTTTTGGGCGTGTACGGGGGTAAAAATTATCACAGTCAAGGCAACAACGATTATCCTTTTCATCGTTTCAAAGGTACTCCTAAAATATAAAAGAACTATTGCCCATGATGTTTTAGGAGCATATAGTTTGACAGAGATGTGATTCGTAAAAGCGTTTCAAAAAAATAAATTCTTGATTTTTTGCAAATGATTTCGATTCCAAGGCTTCCTTCCATGGAATAAATTGAAATTTTTTATTAGCTGAACGATGGAGGTACAAATATCTGAAACCTGCATCAATAATAGGTTCTCCATTGCTGTCAAGTGAAATATTCAAGGTTGCATAGCCGGTTAAATGGCTCCAGGTGAAAATGTCATAAGCCACGAAATCTCCCAAAGAATAATATACGATTCCTGATTTATCCTTTCCGGTAAATGGGTCCTTGAATTGTATTCTTTTTGCCGGCTGTAGATTGTGTGGATGTTGAATCAGGATAATATCCGGCCCACATTCTTCAAAAATTCTTTTTACCGTTTCAACGCAATTTTTGGAAGGAAACAACTGATAGGCATTACCCATGTGTAACAATGCAATTGTCAACTTCGCTCCTGCCTTTTTCGATGATAAAATGTCATTTTTCAGCGATTCAAGCGATACGCCGGGTCTATTTAAACAGAGGTAATTGGTCAGTAAGGGTTCTTGTAAAGATGGGAGATATTGGTTCATTGAATAGGTATAAGAGACAAAACCAATGGTGACCCCGTTTTTTTCAATATTCTTAAATCCATCGTCATTCGTATTTCTTCTTGCTCCAACCCACCGGGTTTTTCGTTTGTCGAGAAAATCAAGCGTTGCATGGAGACCTTTTGTTCCCATATCCAGCATGTGATTGTTGGCAACAGTCAACAACTTATAACTGTAATCACCTTCGAAAATCTGCATCAGTTCTTCGGACCCATTGAAGTTCATATTGCTTAACATGATTTCAGGGACATAGGATGGTTTTTTTGAAAGGTCAACAGGAGTTTCCAGATTAGCGACCACCATATCAGCATTAAAAAATGCCTTTCCGGCCAAACTCCAGATTTCTTTTGCAAAACCATTCGTCAATACTTTGTATGGAATTAAGTCTCCACCAATATTTATTGTCATTAGTGGGGTGATTTCTTTGTCAGACTTCAGGTTTTCATGACCGATGCTTATTGTATTTGGTCCAGTTGGGGGGTTAAGGTAATATTTGTAGCCAAGAAATAAGACATCTTTGACTTTAAAATAGGCCGGATCTTCTTGAAAATTTGTAGCTCTTGATGTAAGTTGTCGGCCGAGAATTATGGCGATAATCCTTGAAAGAGATTGGACCAAAAACAATTTTATTTTTCCCATAGTGGTCAAAGCAGCCACAGGAAACAGCTTCCTTGTTGCTTTCATTGACTGGGTTCATTTGGATTTAAGACTGACGACTTCATAAGGTTGATGCAAATTTAACCTTTGAAATCCGTTCTTCGATCCTGATGAGATAAGCATCTGTTTGGTGGAAATGTAATGCTTTTAACAACTGAAATTCAAAGCAGTAGTTTTTAATCAGATTTGCATTCAGGTTGCCAGTTAATTATTCAACAGTTCTTTTTTTTTTCTACAACTTTCAGACAATTTGCATTTTGGCACAATTATTTACTATATTTGCTCTGAATTATTTGTTGAGGACTATGAAACTAAAATTACTTATCTCTTTAATTGCAGCAGCCATAATCACATTTAGTGGGTTTGAGGTGTACGGTGGTAACGACAATAATGTGGCTACTGAATTGAATGGCAATACTTTAAAGCTTGGTCAGAATTACCCAAATCCGGCTCAGGGGAAAACGTATATAGACGTTTCATTTGCTGCTCCTGAGGCAACTTTGAAAATTTACAATGTGCTTGGTAAACTTGTTGAAGAAGTTTCGGTGGTTGACAAAAGAATCATTTTAGATGTTTCGAACTATCCTGAAGGTGTTTATCTTTATACTTTAGAGGCTGATGGCGAAAAAGTTACCCGCCGGATGACCGTGAAAAAGTAGTTTTGATTGTTTCCCAATTTTATTTGTCAAATCAGAAGATTTCCAATAAAAAAGTAGATAAACATTCCAACCAGATCATTGGTCGTTGTAATGAAGGGGCCCGTAGCCAAAGCTGGATTGATCTTTAGCTTATCAAGAAATAAGGGAACGATTGCCCCCATGACCGTTGCAAACATGATGGATGCAAACAGTGAGATTCCAACTACCAGTGTAATTTGAGTGTTTTGACCTAACAAGTAGGTGATCCCAAACAAGATGGCCGAACAAACCAGACCATTAATGACAGACACCATAAATTCTCTCGTAATTCTCGATAAAATACTATTTGAATTAAGGGTTGCATTTGCAAGACCCTGAACAATTATTGAGGATGATTGCACACCGGCATTGCCACCCATGGCCGCAACAAGCGGCATGAAAAAGGCCAGTTGGACATTATTTAAAATCACATCGTCGTAATTCCCTATAATCACGGCATTGGTTATACCGCCGACTAAACCAATGATCAGCCATGGCAATCTGGCTCTTGACAAAAGCCATATTTTGTCATCCGATTCAACTTTTTCGCTGATACCGGATAGCAATTGATAGTCACGGTCGGCTTCTTCTTGTATGTAGTCGACAATATCATCAATGGTGATTCTGCCAACCAGCCGATTCAAAGTATCCACCACCGGCAATGCCACCAAATCGTATTTCTTCATGGAGTTGGCAATATCATCTCCTCTGGTGTATATATCAGCAGAGATTACATTGCTTTCCAATATCTGAGAGACCCTTGTACTGGCTCTTTCCAATATGATGCGTTTTAAGGAAACCAAACCCAGCAGCGTATCGTTGTCATCAACTACATAGACCGTATAAACTTTTTCGACTTCTTCTGCTTGTTTTCTTATTTCTTCAGTGCATTGATTAACTGTCCAGTTTATGTTGACTTTAATAAGCTCTCTTCCCATTAACCCCCCGGCCGTATCTTCGTGAAACTTTAACATTGAGGATAAATGCCTCGCATATTCACGATCCTTAATATGAGAAATTATTTCATTGACGGCATGGGGCGGGAACTCATTCAAAATGTCAGCGGCATCGTCAGAGTCCATACTCTCAATGAATTCATGGGCAATCTCAGTGGGGGAGAACCCCGTTAGGAATTTCTTGCGTACATCGGCCTCCAACTCTGCCAGAACGGCTACTTTTTTTTCTTTGTTAAGTAAACCTGTAACATAAACGGCCTGTTCCAGTTCAAGTTGATCAAATAATTCAGCTATATCTGCCGGGAATAATTTTGACAAAATGGGCAGAATTTCGGCCTCAAGCTTCAAGTCAATGAGATCTATAAACTCATTGACAAACTCTTTTGTGATCTGAAAATTTTGCATGAGTTCTAATTCCTGTTTTGCTCAATGAAATTTGTTAATTCTACAAAGTCCTCAACCGTTAGGTTTTCAGCCCGCAATTTAGCAAATCGGTTCTGAAGCAATAGTTCTTTTGAGACATTAAATCTCCCGAGCGGATTCGACAGCATTTTTCGTCGTTGCCCGAACCCAGTTTTCACCACCTGAAAAAAAAGAACCTCATTGCAACCCAAAGTGTTATTCGATTTAAGTCGGCAACTGATTACAGCGGATTGCACTTTTGGCGGCGGGTTGAATGCTCCGGGCTCAACTGTGAATTCCAGATTGACATCAAAGAAAGCTTGTGTGAGTACTGATAGAATCCCATAGTCTTTGGTGTCTTTTTTCGACACAATGCGTTTGGCCACTTCCAATTGAAACATGCCTGTCATAAATGGAATTTGGTTGCGGTATTCCAAAATTTTGAAGACAATTTGTGTTGAAATATTGTAGGGGTAATTGCCGGCCAGAATAAATGGTCCTTCGAAAATATCGTCAAGATTCAGTCTGAGAAAATCTGCCTCAATGATATGATCACCCAGAATCTTGAAGTGTTCGTGCAAAAAGGCTACAGATTCTGCATCTATTTCTACCACTTTCAGTGTTTTTGGATGATTCTTTAACAGGAATTGAGTCAGAACTCCTGTTCCCGGACCTACCTCCAATATCTGATCTATTGGCTCTTTTACCACTATGGCTGCCAATCTCTCAGCAACACTCAGATCAGTCAAAAAATGCTGTCCGAACTTCTTCTTGGGTCTTACTTTATTCACTGAGTGTTAGCTTTATGTAATGTTCAATGTCATTGATGAATGACATCTGATCGTTCATTTTAACTTCAACAGGAATGATGAACACATTTATGCCAGGCCATTTGTCTTTCCACTTTTCCAGCCGGAACCAATCTTTTTCTGTAGTAAAAAGGGTCTTTATTTTATGATTCTCCAGAAAGGAGGCAATTTCACCAATTTCCTTTTCAGTAAATAGATGATGATCGCTATATTCAAAATGCATTATTAGCTGATGGGTAGATGCAATATGGTTTTTCAAATGACTTGAATGGGCAATGCCTGTAACCAAAACCACGGCTTGATCGGGTTCGGCTTTCAGACCTGAAACCAGTTTGGGAGATTCATTAGTATAAAGGGCGAAAAATAATTTCTGATAGTTCTTCAACTTCAATCTCGATTTCCATTCACTAAGTTCTCTGTCTTTAGGGAAATGAGGGCATTTAGTCACAACAACAATATCGGCCCTGCTTTGACCCTCTTCGAACTCCCTCAAATTTCCGGCAGGTAGCATCAAGTCATCACAATAGGGTTTGTCATATTCTGTCAACAAAATCTTTAAGCCGGGTTTGATGTGTCGGTGCTGAAATACATCATCCAAAAGCACCACGTTTGTATTGGGTCTATCGGCGAGAAGTTGCAGAACTCCCATCACCCGATCTTCGCAAACGGCTACCGGAATATCGTTCAGACGGCGGAACATCATATAAGGTTCATCTCCCAAACTTTCTGCATTGCTCATATCGTCTGCCAATAAATAGCCTTTGGTGCGTCTGCCATAACCCCTGCTTAGTATGGCGGCTTCATATTTTTCCGCAAGATTTTTTGCAAGGAAAATAGCCATTGGTGTTTTACCGCTTCCGCCCACCGATAAATTCCCAATTCCGATGACGGGCAAGTCGAACTGACTTTGTTTGAATATTCCTATGTCAAATAGTTTGTTTCTGACCCACATAATCAGCCCGTAGATGAGGCCAAGCGGCCAAAGTAGAATCCTGAATCTCCGCACTATGTGTTAAATTGAGTAAATTTCAGCCTTATTTTGCAGCCAAAGATAGAAGCCACAAATGAAAATACAGCAGGTAATTGATTTCCTGGAACAAAAGGCTCCAAGGGTTTATCAGGAGAGTTACGACAACAGCGGTTTGCTGACGGGTTCATCTTCTGATGAGCTAACCGGAATATTGGTTTGCCTCGACGTGATTGAAACCGTTG
The DNA here is from genome assembly GCA_020053795.1 of Bacteroidia bacterium. GTDB lineage: Bacteria > Bacteroidota > Bacteroidia > NS11-12g > UBA9320 > JAGVMN01. Next base: position 8,628 of record JAGVMN010000058.1, read on the forward strand.
TTGATGAAGCCATTTCAAATGGTTGCAATTTTATTGTAGCTCATCATCCGATTATTTTCTCAGGACTAAAACGATTGAGCGGCAATAGTTATATCGAGCGGGTCATTCGAAAAGCGATCAAAAATGACATTGCAATCTATGCCATCCACACCAATCTGGATAATCAGTTACATGGCGTCAATGCAGAAATTGCCTCGAGGCTTGGTTTAATTAATTGCAGAATACTTCAGCCTAAGAAAGGTTTACTTGGGAAACTGATCACCTATTGTCCGGTGAAACATGCCGAAGATGTGAGAATGGCTTTGTTTGAAGCTGGGGCGGGCAGAATCGGGGAATACGATCTATGCAGTTTCAACAGCGAAGGCATGGGAACTTACAGAGGTTCGGAATTGAGCAACCCAACCCTTGGAGAAAAAGGTGTTTTGCACCGCGAATCGGAAACCAAAATAGAAGTGGTGTTTCCTTTGTTTATTCAGGAACGGTTGATAAGAGCTTTGATTGAAGCTCACCCATATGAGGAAGTGGCTTATGACACAGTGGCTCTGGAAAATTCGCATCAGCAAATAGGTTCGGGGTTGATAGGTGAATTGGGAAATAACATTTCAAGCGATGAGTTTCTCGCTCATCTGAAGAAAAGCATGGAAACGGAAATGATTCGGCACACCTTATTTGATAAGGAAATAAAAACAGTGGCTATTTGTGGCGGTTCAGGAAGTTTTCTTTTGCCTGATGCCATTAGGCAAAAGGCCGACGTTTTTGTGACGGCTGACTTCAAGTATCACCAGTTTTTTGATGCCAAAGACCGGTTAATGATTTGCGATATAGGGCATTTCGAAAGCGAGAAATTCACTATAGATTTATTAGTCCGGTGGTTATCGGAAAATTTTCCTACTTTTGCAGTCGTTTTTACAAAAATCGTCACAAACCCAGTAAAATATTATTCGTAAACTATGGCAGTTCTATCTATTGAAGACAAGCTAAAAGCCCTCTATTCCTTACAAAAAATTGACACCAAACTCGACAGACTAAGAGCAGTACGCGGAGAGCTTCCTATGGAAGTTTCTGATCTGGAAGACGAAATTGCCGGATTGGAAACGAGACATCTAAATTTCACCCAGGAAGCAGAAGATATTGAAACCCATATTAAAACCTTAAGGGAAAAGATAAAAGATTCAGAGGCTCTTATTCGCAAATACAATGATCAGTTGAATAATGTAAAAAACAACCGTGAGTTTGATGCCCTGAACAAGGAGATCGAAATACAAGGGTTGGAAATGCAGGCCGCAGAGAAGAAGATAAATGAACACCTCAGGAGCATTGAACTAAAAAAGGAATTGTTATCAGAAGTGGCTACAACACTTGAAGGTAGAAAGCTTGATCTTGAAAATAAAAAAGGGGAATTAGACGAAATTACGATCGAAACTCAAAAGGAAGAAGAACATATTTTGACTGAGCGAGAAAAATCTCAGAAGAATATGGACGATAAGCTTTTGAAGGCTTATGATCGCATTCGTATAAATGTAGTGAATGGAATTGCGGTTGCCCCTGTTGTGCGTGGTTCATGTGGTGGTTGTTTTGCCAAAGTGCCGCCACAGTTGCAATCAGATATTCGCCAAAGAAAGAAAATCGTCATTTGCGAACATTGTGGCCGTATCATTATAGATGCTAAAATGGCCGGACTTGGAGAAGAACCGGAAGAAGAAAAACCAAAATCAAGAAGAAGAAGAAAATTGACAGAATAGTTTCAGGCTACTCCTTTTTCTTAAAATCACCTTTTTTCCATGCTTCAAAAAACTTGGCCCAGGCTATCGGGCTGAAAATGTTCATGGGCGGAATCTGACCGGCCCAGTAAAACTTTTGTGCTTGTTGCTGCAAGTGATATTGAGTGTTCTCCCCGCCATCCATTCCCATTTGGCTGCGGTATTCTTTCATCTTCTCGCGATCCATATTTTTACGGGCACGTTCCAAATCATCATCCGGTATTTCTACTTTCACAAAGTAGTAATCAAATATTTCACGTGATGGCAGCGGTCTGATGAAAACAGAAGTGAGGTACATGGTATCCTCCGTCATTGGAACTATCATACTGTATTTCTGACCGCTTAATGAATCCGGTATTTTATACTTGACTGTTTTATAGCCAATAGAACTGAAAGTTACAGTGTCCCCTTTTTGAGCGACGAAGGAAAAAAAACCGTTTAAATCGCTAATTGTCCCCCTCGTTGTATGCGGAATATAAATGCTTACATAAGTCAGTGGCATCAAACTATCAACGGTCAATACCATCCCCGAAAACTGAACATATTTCTTATTCAGGTCTTCATTATTTTTCTGTGCCAGACTTTTTAATGGAATTGTGGCAATAAAAATCACCAGAAAAAAAAGTAATCCTTTGAGTTTTATATTCATTTCACTTACAAAATTAGGCATTCTCCTGCTGTTTGTTCATACGATTAACGAATAACTCTAAATAAAGATACCTGCTACAATTGCCATAAGTACCCAAACAGGCGATGGTATCGTTGACCGATACAAAATAAATGACAAAACGGCTATGACAATAATGTTTTGCCAATTTACAAAATGGTGATCTGCCAAATTGGTGTAATAAAAATTGTTGGCTTCTTTCCACCGCAATCCAACCGGAAGAAAAAGAAGATAGGCAGCCGCAGCGACTAAGCCAGCAGAAGAAGCTATAACACCACTCAACGAACGCTGAATAATAGAGAAATGTTTAACTTGATTCCAAACAGGAAACAAAAAGAAAATGAGCAACATACCGGGAAGTACTATCCCGGCAGTTCCAATGAGACAGCCAGCCAGATGCCAGTGCAGGCCCATGTCTTTGAGGGCTAAACCAGTGGTATATGTTGAAACGGAGAAAACGGGTCCGGGAACGGCTTGTACCAAACCAACACCGGTAATGAACTCTTCGGCTGTCAGAAATTCCCGAAATTTTACAAACTGCTCGAACATCATCGGAATCAACACATTTCCACCGCCAAAGACCAGAGTGCCAAAACGGTAGTTGTTTTCGAAAAGGATAACCGGATCATACTTTGTAACCTTTGCCAGTATTCCAATGCCAACAAATACCGAGGCAAAAATGATGAAGTACTTCCAGTTTACTTTTACTGGAACTGTTTTTTTGACTTTAGGGATATCGTCATGATACCAATACGAAAAAAGACCACCAAGAAAAAGAATTATAGGGAATATCCACGGGGTTTTGAAATATTCTTCTGCCGGGTGACGCAGCAAGGCCGCCGCTGTAAAGGCAAAAATCATCAGCCCTACACTCAATTTTGTTCGTGCCACATTTTGAACCATATGAATAGCCGCAATTATGATAAATGCCACTGCCATTGGTTGAATGTATTTGAACACGGAGAGGGTACCCCTGTCGAGAAAGGTGTAGCTGAGTGAAAAAAAACTCATCAGGATGGTGGCAGGCAAAAGCCATATAATTAGGGTTAGGAAGGCAAGTCTTGGTCCACCGAATTTATAACCGATAGCAGTTATGGTCTGGGTACTTGTTGGGCCGGGAAGCATCTGGCAGAGAGAAAATATTTCCATGAAATCTGATCTGGAAAGATACTTGCGATCTTCTACCATTTTTTGCAGAAACATGGCCAGATGTGCTTGCGGGCCCCCGAATGCCGAAACCGAAAGAATCAAGACATCTCTCAAAAAAATAAGGTACCTTATTTTGGTTACTTCGGCCAATGTTATTATGACTTAGAGGCTTCGAAAGTACCAAAATCAATTTTGTTGAACAGGAAATAGCCGAATAATTTAACGAGAGGTGATAAATTTCATTTCAACCCTCATCTTTGCATTCTCTATAATGGCAATATGAAAAAGTTTTTAATGGTAGTGGGCCTTGCAATGTTAGCGTTTCAGTTTTGCCTGACCTTTTCGTGCAAACCAGAGTTAAAACGCGAACTAATCATGCTGGATTCTCTCGATCAATTGCTTGCACAAACCAAAAAGAACATCGAAATTGACGTGCCGACTATCAAAGCCCGGCGTATGGAAATTGAAAGTAATATTAACCTGATCAAACGATATAACACAGACACCATTTCGCATGAATTGGGGAACAACCTTCAGAAATACACAGGGGTGATGAAGATTTATAAGCAGTTTCTTAATAACTTTGGGATAGTAAATAATGAGGCAGTTGAACTGGAGAAACAAGTGACCACGCTTCGAAACTCGGTAAGAGACCATAAGATAACCAAAGAAGAATTCAGAATTTACTACGATAGGGAGCGTTTTGATATCGTAACTAACCTCGAGTTGTCGGAACGTTCGGGTAAAATAGTTTTTGAAATAGAACCTGAATATCAGCGATTGAACAGGGAGATTTCAGCGGTTTTAAAAAGGATTGCGGCCAAAAATGAAGAACTGAGGGAAATCCTGAAATAATCAAGCTTCGCCGGTTGGTCCACCAAAATTCATCGGGAACTCAGGAATACCATCGTTCAACTCTACTTCACCGAAATGGTTTTCAAATTTTTGAACGTTTTCCCGCAAGGCCATCAACAAACGCTTGGCATGAGCCGGTGAAAGAATGATTCTGGATTTCACCTTGGCCTTAGGCACACCGGGCATCATCCGTACAAAGTCTATAATAAACTCAGCATTGGAATGAGAGATAATGGCCAGATTGGAGTAAATACCATCTGCAATGTCCTCCGTAAGTTCTATGTCTATTTGGTTCGTCTGTGATTTGTTTGCCTTTTCCATGTTGCAAACCTACGAGGAATAATTTGATTATTCCCCAAAAGTCGCTGCATAAATAAAAGAACACCCTCAGGGTATTGATATAACAGACCTTGAGGGTTTTTTATTCACCTTTTTGGTGTATCTTGTGTACCTCAAAAACACATGATGGACAAAGTTACATTCTCTGATAAAAACATCACCCCTTTTGGCGGATTAAATTTCATTTATGATGCTATAAGTCGCTCTGGTGTTGACTCTTTCATGGATGGCCAGATGGGGGAAAGGAGTATATTGGCATGCTATTCATATTCCGATGTGGTGCTTTCCTTATTGGCTAATTCACCGACACCAGGGGTTTTGTGTCAGATTTGAGGTTTTAGAAAAATCCTTGTCTTGTGTAGGTGTTTTTCACCAACATCTGAAATCTGAACAAAAATAACTTGGACCATTCAAGTATTTTTAGTAGTTGGAGAAAAACTCCATCAGGCAAAAATATAGATGAGATATAGAATCTACCTTAAAATAGCACAACTTACTCCGTAATATTACGGATGCAGTATCTGTAATATTACGGATGAAAATATCCGTATTATTACGGATAGCAATTATGTTTTATTAGATTTAAGTTTGTAGTACTTTTAACAAACGGATTTTGTTTGAGTACTTTTGACTTATGAAAAATGCTACACTTTATTTCGCCTTCCCTCTGATTTGGCTGATAACCAACGCAAGTTCCTGTAGGACAGACCCGCCTTGTAATTGCAAAAGTTATGCTGACATTTCAGACGAAATGAAAGCATTTATCAATTTTCAAAAAGGGGACTACTGGGTCTATCGTTTGAAACAGGATACCACGGTGATAGATACTTTGTATTGTGACAGGTTGGAAAAACGTGAAAATGACTGTGGGCATGATATATCAGATGGGAACGCCGTCTCTTGCTCCTATATCTACAGACTGGCATTGATTCATTCCAATGCAGACAGTTTTCCGCACTCAAACCTCAAGCCTGGACAAGGTGGGGCTGAAGTTTTTACGGCGAAAATTGGTTCAACAAAAGAAGTATTCGAGGTGACAACAAGAAAGATACAAAGAGTTGGTGCAGATGGGGCTGCCACCGGAGGCCCAATTTTCTGGCTACCTTATAATGTTGGGGAAAAATATACGAAGACATCTTTTTATCAAATCGTCGGGCAAAAAATTGATGTAAGTATAGTTGACAATATTTATACGAATTGCACATTGACCAAATACAAACCATATTATCAATGGGAGGTCGGAAAAAGAACGTTAGATTCAATTTATTTATCACCTGGCATTGGAATCGTAAAATATAATCTGGATACCACAGGTTATCAAACCTGGGAACTCATCAAATATCAAATTAAAAAATAACAATATGAAAAGGTCGATTTTATTGGTACTCTGTTTAAACACATTATTGGCAATGGGACAAGGACGCACCAATTGTCTGGACGAAAACCCTTCACCTGGTTATTATCTCACGATTCAATCTTATGAAAAGGATACCATTGATGGTTTGATAGACGTCAATGTAATACTCACTGCTGATGACACTGTGTTTATGGGCAACTTGTTTCAATTGTCATTTGAGAATTTTCTGACGGGTAGTCAGAATTTTTCTAACAGTAGGGATAGCCTGTTGCCAGGGGATACGATTAATTTCACCCTATCGGCGAGTTATGATACGTCAGGTTTACCTTTTTATCCTGTGTCAATAGACTTGTTGTTTAAAGATAGTCTGGCGGATTCTGCTTATTCATTTAGTAACTCACCTTACGCAAAAGCGGGGTTAATTTTGCATTGAAAATATACGAAAAGTGAAAAACTTTCCAGACCTCTACACAGACTATCTGATTAGTTCAACCTCATTAACTACGGCAACTGGATTCTCCAGTTTAATGAATGGAA
>JAGVMN010000041.1 GCA_020053795.1 Bacteroidia bacterium
ACGCTTTTGCCATATTGTTATGCACTTGGTTTAAGCAAAAATCACGATTTTTCCAGTATTTATCGTAAACAAGATATTAACCAGCAGACCCTAATTACAGAATAATAACGGGTGGACAGGCTATTTATTTACAAAACAATGAATTGAAAATAGCGGATGGGTTTAAGAACAGAGAAAGTTATGGATTTACCCTTTCCAACTACAACGGTACTTTAGATTTCTATTCATGGAGCAATATAGTCATGAATCAAAAGTCAGAAATTATCAGTCCCGAGCCATTTCATGATTTGGTCAGTAACCTGAATGGGTCTGTACCTGTCAAAATTAATGACAGCACCTTCTATATTTTTAGCAGCAGCTATGACAGCATTGTACAAGAGCGGCCCAATTATCAGGTTTTTTACAGTATTCTAAGGAAATCAGAAGGAATGCCTTACATCAATGCAGTTGAGTATAAAAGACCATTTTATGGCTTACTTGTATCAGGGCTTGCAGTCGTCGAAGATACCACAGGTGGCTCCTGGCTCATTATGCGGGTTGCTGGAAATCGCTTCATTTCGTATTATTTCGATGGAACCTGTTTTGGATGCAGAATTGTTCAAAGCAATTTACCCATTTCATTTTCATCGGATTTTGGGGTGACGAAGGCCGACAATTATCTTATTCGTTCCCCTTCCGGCAACTTGCTGGCGATGGTTAGTGAAGAGGATATTAAAGACCAATTCAGGTTAAAAATTGTCGAGTTAATCAATACAATATATTGCCTCCGTTTTGATAAACAGAGTGGTAAAGTAACCCTGATGGATACCGTTTGGTACAGTCGTCACACAGGAATGGACAAAGAAGATCGTTCCTTTAGTAACTACTTTAGAGTTGAATTCTCGTCAAATGACAGTCTGTTGTATTTTACGAATTTAGACAAGAAGTTAAGCAAAGCCGAACCTTATTATATGAACACAGCTAATCTTTATGCAGTTTCAATTTCGAAACTAAAGCAGAGGGTTCTTTTGGACCAACAGGAGAAATCAGTTAATCTTCCCTTTTTTGCGGGCATAAAATTAATGAACAATCGTCACTTGTATTATTTCGACTATGATTGGGATAAAAAATCAATAAGTTTTCATGAAAAGTTCGATCCTAATAAGATGGGAGATGCAACTTCAATAATAAGAAACAGATATACATTTCCAAAATCCGTCTTTGCTTATGGCGATCTTCTTTCGTATTCTCCTTACAACTACATCATCACAAAACCAATTATTGATTATGGCTGTGATGCGAAAGCGACTTTTGACAATCGCTGTGACTATAGTCTCAAAGGCACTACAGTAGAGTATTTTGTCAGGGATGTTATTAATAAAGACCAATGGGTCAGTGTTGGGGAGAAGCCATATTTAGAGTATGATAATAATGGAGATTACCCTTTTAAGGTCATTTTGAAATCCAATGCTGCCAATTATAAAGAGGAGCATTATGACACCATCAAAGTTCGCATTCCGGAAAAACCCATTGCAGATTTTAGAGCAGTTGACACCATTATTTGTCGCTATTTACCGTTACAATTCCTTAACAACAGCCAAGCTAAATATACCCACCCAACAAAAAAACAGGAATATCTTTGGCATTTCGGCGATGGTCAAACTTCCAAAGAATTTGAGCCAAAGCATGTTTATACTTCACCGGGGCTATACACAGTCAGTCTTTTCTACCACAACGGTTATTGCGACAGCACTCTGGTGAAGAACCAATATATCAAAGTGACTGACGCTCCAAAGCCGGGATTCAGCATAGACAACAATCGAGGCTGTACCCCATTTACAGTGAACTTTACAGACACCAGTTTTCTCGATGTCACCAAAAAAGAATACTACTTTAGCGATGTTGATCTATGGCAAACAATTCGTAATTCGAAGTTTAGTCATACTTACAACCAAGCAGGAATATTCAGGGCTGTGCAAAGACTCTATGGCAATACAGGTTGTATTATTCAAACTGACTCGGTTTTTATCTACGCCACTCCAGGTCTTTCAAAAGCCGATACCGTTCATCTTGATGTAGCAACCTACAAAGATATTTCTCATATCGCTCTGACTTGGCAACCGTTATATGGGGCTGTAAAATATCAAGTTTTCCGAGGAATTGACAAGACTAAGTTTACACCTATTGCTCAAAGTGATGAATTGAAATATCTGGATGCCATTGACAAACCTTCGGCTTTGGTTTACGCAGTTGCAGGTATTGACAGTTGCGGTTCACATTCGGCTTATGGAAGAATAGGCCGACCAATTTTATTGGAAGGAAGGGTTAATGGCAAAAATGAAATGGGAGTTCTAAAATACAACCCTTATGAAGAATGGGTGGACTATGTAATTACATATTCTATAGAAACTGATAACAAAGGAACATGGTCAAATATAGGCAACTTTAGAAACAATGAAGATTTTGAGGATATGGACTTTCTTGTGGAAGGTAATACCGAAAAATGTTACAAAATCACAGCCCGGAACAGATCGTTTGTAAGCCAAAGCAATACCATCTGTTTACCGTATGCTCCGCTATTTTTTATACCCACTGCATTTAGTCCCAATGAAGATGGAAGTAACGATACCTATAAACCTGTAATTTATGGGTTGACAGACTACGAAATCAAGATATACAACCGTTGGGGTGAATTGATAGAGGTATTGTACAAAGGTGAAGTTTGGGAAGCAAATGAAATTCCCACAGGTGTTTACTTTGTTCAACTCACAGGTCGAGGTACAGATCAAATTCAATATCATGTTTTGCAAACTGTAACAATTATCCGATAGATGTTTTTTAAATTACAGAAATGGCCAAATTAAATATCCTCTTAATTATTCTGATTAACTCATTCGCCGGAAGTGTTTTTGCTCAAACGGGTAGCTTGGATAGCTCTTTCGGTATTAACGGTATAATAAAAACTCAGGTTGGTAAGAGCAGTTCCAGTGCGTTGGCAATGCTCATTCAAGCCGATGGCAAAGTAATTTTAGTTGGCCATGCATCTGATAAAAATGGTTTAGATTTCGCATTAGCACGATTTGAAGAAAATGGTTCATTAGACAAGAGTTTTGGTGAAGATGGCAAAGTTATGACTGACTTTGCGAAGGATAATGACTATGCCACATCTGCGATTCTTCAAACAGATGAAAAAATTGTCGTTGCTGGTTATACACTGTATGATACCTTTTGTGACTTTGCATTGGTAAGGTACTTTGTAGATGGTAAACTTGACACAAGCTTTGGAGATAAAGGAAAGGTTCGAACAAAATTCGGTAATAATTATAATCAGGCTTATGCCATTAGCCTTCACAATGATGGTAAAATTGTCCTTGCCGGCAAAACTGGTACTGGATATACTGATGAAGATGATTTTATTGTTTGTCGTTACCACAAAAATGGTAGTGAGGATTCAAGTTTTGGAACAAATGGAAGAATTATCACGTCCCTAAGTCCATACAATGACCGGGCATATGCCATAATCATTAGAGCGGATGATAGGATCATTGTTGGAGGTGCTTCTGTAAAGGATACAAGCTTTGTGTTTACCTTGCTCGGCTTTACCTCTTTAGGTACAGTAGATAGCTCGTTTGGAATTAACGGAACAGTTACAACTAATTTTGGCCGATGGGGTGGTGAAGTGCGTTCCCTTTTATTGCTCTCTGATGGGAAAATTATTGCCGGTGGTTATTCAAGGCAGACGTTTCCTTATAGATCGGAACATACCTTGGTGAGGTATTTAAAGGATGGACAAATAGACTCAACCTTTGGAATTAATGGGGTTGCTTCTAAACGGGTTCTAAATGATGCCGGTTACAACGGAATATATGCCATGACCCTTCAAAAAAACGGAAAAATTGTTGCCGTAGGCAACACAGCCGATCAAATTGCTATGCTGGTTTTTAATGAGAATGGAAGCCTTAATTATGGTTTTGGTGATAGCGGTGTGGTAGTTACCGAAGTCACCAAAATTGGCAGAGGAGAGGCCTTTGCCGTGGGCATTCAAAAGGATGATAAAATTCTGGTTGCTGGAACAGACAATAGTAATTTTCTTTTAATCCGTTATCTCTCTGAATTCAACTTAGGTGTTATAGACTTTTCTTTGATAGATGATTCTCCATTGGTTTATCCGAACCCAATAAAAGACAAGACAGTTATAGAATATACGCTGAGTAAGAAAGAAGAAATCTCCATTCAATTAATGGATTTGCAAGGCAAAATCGTCAAAACATTTTTGGATAAAGAAGATCAATACCCGGGCCCTCAAAAGGAACTTCTGGATTTTTCAAATGATATACCTTCTGGAACTTATCTGGTGGTTCTTTCCTCACCAAACGGTAAAATATTTGTCAAGGTGGTTAAATAGGTTGGTTGATAAGATAAATTTGTGCGGATTGAATACATCAACTCATCATTTCCCTCTTTTCTCCAAAACCTTCTGCACAGCAGCAACAATGTTCTCGGTTTCGAGGCCGTATTTTTTAAGGAGTTCTTCGGGTTTTCCGCTTTCCCCAAAGGAATCATTGACGGCGACAAGCTGTACTGGTGTAGGAGCTTTTTGACTTAGAAGGGAACAAATGCTCTCTCCCAAACCGCCTGCCTTTTGGTGCTCTTCTGCCGTTACCACACATTTGGTTTTTAAAGCTGATTCTAAGACAGCTTCCGCATCCAGTGGTTTGATGGTGTGAATGTTAATGACCTCGGCATCAATACCCATCGCCGCCAATTGATGTCCGGCTTCTATCGCCTTCCAAACTAAATGCCCCGTGCAGAAAATGGTAACGTCTTTACCCTCACTCACCAACCATGCTTTTCCGATTTCGAATTTTTGTTTCGTATCAGTGAACACAGGCCATTTCGGACGACCAAACCGAAGATACACCGGCCCATAATGTTCGGCAATAGCAACGGTTGCCGCCTGGGTTTGATTATAGTCGCAGGTATTGATCACGGTCATTCCCGGCAGCATCTTCATCATCCCGATATCTTCAAGAATTTGATGTGTTGCTCCGTCCTCGCCCAAAGTCAATCCGGCGTGAGAAGCACATATCTTTACGTTTTTATGGGAATAGGCAATGGATTGCCTGATCTGATCGTAAACCCTGCCGGTAGAAAAATTGGCAAAAGTACCGGTGAAAGGTATTTTTCCGGTGGTAGCCAACCCTGCGGCAAGGCCCATCATATTGGCTTCGGCAATACCTACCTGAAAAAACCTTTCTGGGAAAGTCGCTTTGAAAGCATCCATTTTTAACGATCCGGTTAGATCGGCACAGAGTCCCACGACGTCGCTGTTCTTATGACCAATTTCCAATAAACCCACCCCAAAACCTGAGCGGGTATCTTTCTGACCTGTTACTTCGTAGTGTTTCATCTGATAATAATTTTTTTATTAAATGACAGATGGAACCCTCGTGGATATTTTCATTCGTTTTTGTGAGCGAAAGTGCATGAGGGTTTCATTTTACTGGCTGTTGACGTCTGTTACTCTTCCTGAAATAATCTCGAAATCTATTTTCTTGGTACTTACCGTATTCTTTTCGTTAACCCTTCTAACCACCAATTGATAATATCCCGGTTGCAGAATGATAATCTGCTTGCCGGCCTGTGTTATAACATTGCAAACCCAATCGAGTTTCCCTTCTTTTAAACGATATATTCCGCCAATTACATCTGTTCGATTCGACTGAAGAAATATTTTGCCGGGTTGCGGTATTTTCAATGTTGTGGTGTGGCTCTGTGTAATCTGGACACTGTCCTTAAAAATTCGCGGAAGTGAGAGAATTTCGACGTCATACAACCCATTCAGATACCGCTCTTTTGAATTGAAATCCTGAACGTTCAAAATTTCTGTACTCCCTTGCATCTTAATTAATGCCTGTAAACGGTTATAATTGCTTAGACCATCAATTTCAAGTTTCAGATCCCCCTGCCCGGCGTTTGCTGCTATAATATTATGCTTGCCCGGTATCAGGTTTACCCCTTTTACTTCGACCTTTGGAATGGTGTGAATGATGATGTCATAAGTATGGGAAGGGTCAAGGTAGAGTGTATCCGGTAAACCTTTGTCATTCATGGTATGAACAAAAGTTTCGAGCAATCGCTTCGTTTTCGAATCATAAAAAGACATGGGCACATCTGTCTCAAGTGCCCTGCCGTTTGCATCAAGTAAATTGACCTGAGAAGTGGTATTATTAATCGCCTGAGAAATGACGACACCCAAAACCTTTTGAAAAACATCCTCTGTATTGGCTTCGAAATATTTTCCCACACATTCGAATTGTTTCTGAAAACGATCATCTCCCCCGACTCCAATAATAAAGGGTTTTAAGATCACCCCTTGTTTTTGCAATGCTAATGAAACTGCACAGGGATCACCCTGACATTCTTCAATACCGTCGGTGATGAGAACAATGATATTGCGGGCGTTTGCATCCGGAGCGAAATCATAGGCGGCCTGTTGCAATGAATAGGCAATCAACGTGGTGCCATTTGGCTTCAGGGTTTTTATCTTCTCCTTTATTTCGTTGTGGTTGAACTTGTCAAAACCCACCTCAAGCTTCGTATCCTGGCAATCACGGTATTTTAAATGTCCATAAACCCGCAATGCAACTTCTACGTTGGGCACATAAGCCAGACTGTCAACCATACGCGTCAACAGTTTCTTGGCAACATTCATACGGGTGTCCTTGTCCATCCGCTCATACATGCTTCCGGAGGCATCGAGAACAAAAAGAATACGGGTGGTTTTCGGGGCTTGCGACCAGGCAGATAAAATGGCCATGCAAAAAGCAAGCAGCGTGGCGGTCATTTGCTTTTTAAGCATACCCATATAAACCGCTATTACATAAAGTTATTGCCGTTTTCATTTAGTAGTCACCGAGTGTTTCAGGGTTTTGATCTAATGCCCTTTTCAATTGTTCATCATTAGGAGCAATGCCATGCCATTCGTGCGAACCCATCATAAAATCAACGCCGTGGCCCATTTCTGTTTTCATAATAATAACAAGTGGCTTTCCTTTTCTGCTTAATTCCCTTGCCTGTGTTAAGGTCAATTTCACTTCTTCAAGCTCGTTTCCATTCATTTCCAAAACCATCCAGCCAAATGCCTCAAACTTGTTTTTAAGTTCGGTAAAACCCATGATTTCACTCGTTGATCCATCTATTTGCTGACCATTGAAGTCAACCGTGACAATCAGGTTGTCAACCTTATTGTGAGCGGCGTACATGATCGCTTCCCAACACTGACCTTCTTCCAATTCACCATCTCCGGTGAGTACATAAACAGTGTTCGGGTCTTTGTCTAATTTTTTTCCAAGGGCAATACCTGTTGCCACGGATAATCCTTGTCCAAGCGAACCACTGGCGGTTCTGACTCCAGGCAATCCTTCATGGGTGGCGGGATGTCCTTGAAGCCTGGTATTGAGTTTACGAAAAGTAGCCAGTTCGGCAACTTCAAAATAGCTGCTTCGGGCAAGTGTACTGTAATACACAGGCGATATATGTCCGTTAGAAAGGATGAACACATCTTCTCCTTTCCCGTTCATACTGAAACTTTCTGGGTTGTGTTTCATCACATCAAAAAAAAGGGTGACAAAAAACTCAGTACAGCCCAATGAGCCGCCCGGGTGTCCGGACTGAACAGCATGTACCATGCGAACAATATCTCTGCGAATTTGAAGGGTTAATTGGCGTAGGTCTTGGGTAGTTGGCATTAATTTGAGCAATGGACATTGCAAAAATGAACTTTTAATTCCTTTTCTCGATTATTGTGGATAGATAATGGAAAAGTAGTGGGAGTCATAAGTGCAGCGTTTGCTTTGGTGCCGGAAGATGCAGATGATCATTCAAAAATTGAGGAACAGGCAAAAGTCTTTTTAAAGGGGAATTCTGATAAATACTCTGGTTACAAAATAGTTAAACGATCGCTGGATGCCCGTGGAAAGCAAATAAAATTCCGCTTTAAGCTTGATGTTTACACCTTACCTGATAAACCGGAATCCGTAACAATAGTTAGCGGGAGCCATCGGATTGAAATGCCTCAAATAAGCTTTCCAAAAATCAACCCGAAAAAAGAAGTTTACATCATTGGATTCGGTCCCGCCGGAATGTTTGCCGCACTCGAACTTTTGAGAAATGGTTTCAAACCCATTGTGCTTGAAAGAGGAAAAGAAGTGAAGGACCGCAGGCGTGATTTGGCTGACATAAACAAAAAAGGATTGATCAATCCCGAGTCCAATTATTGCTTTGGTGAAGGCGGTGCCGGAACTTTCAGCGACGGCAAGCTCTATACACGTTCGCATAAAAGAGGCGATGTGCAGGAAATTCTGGGATGTTTTGTCAGGCATGGAGCTAACCCGAACATCTTATAT
The DNA here is from genome assembly GCA_020053795.1 of Bacteroidia bacterium. Lineage (GTDB taxonomy): Bacteria > Bacteroidota > Bacteroidia > NS11-12g > UBA9320 > JAGVMN01. Next base: position 8,388 of record JAGVMN010000041.1, read on the forward strand.
GAAGCCCATCCCCATATAGGCACGAACAAGCTTCCGGCAATAATTGAGTCCATGAGAAAAACAATAATTGACAATGGCGGTGAGATTCAATTTGAAACAAAGCTGGAAGAAATTATGGTGGAAAAAGGAAAGGTCGTTGGTTTGAGAATTTCAAAAGGAAATTTCAAAGCAAAACAGGTTATCCTTGCAACCGGTCACTCGGCCAGGGATATTTTTACCATGCTGCAAAAAAGCGGCATTGCCACAGAGAGCAAACCCTTTGCTTTAGGCGTTCGGATTGAACATCCCCAATCATTTATAGACAAGGTTCAATATAGAAAATCTGATCGCGGGGACTATTTACCACCGGCTTCGTATAGTCTGGTTCAACAGGTTGACGGTCGCGGTGTTTTTTCTTTTTGCATGTGTCCTGGAGGCATTATAGCTCCCGCTGCCACTGACTTTAACGAAATTGTAGTCAACGGTTGGTCACCCTCAAAGAGAAATGGGCCATTTGCCAATTCCGGTTTGGTGGTCACCGTTGATGAAAGCGACTGGAATTATTATAACGACTTAGGACCTTTGGCCGCTATGCATTTTCAGGCGGAGGTAGAACAAAAGGCCTTTGAGGCAGGAGGCGGAAACCTGAAAGCTCCGGCCCAAAAAGCTCTTGACTTTGTCAATAAAAAGGTTTCAACCTCGCTACCCGAAACTTCTTATATACCAGGTGTTGTGTCGGCAGATTTGTTTGATATTTTACCAGACACGGTTTCGTCAAGACTTCAAAAGGCGTTAAAGATGTTTGACCAGAAAATAAAAGGTTATTTACATCCGGAGGCCGTTTTGGTTGGTGTCGAATCACGGACTTCTTCTCCTGTTCGGATACCGAGAAACGCTGAGACTTTGCAGCATCCTGATGTTCAAGGGTTGTATCCCTGTGGTGAAGGTGCGGGCTTTGCCGGTGGAATTGTTTCTGCCGCTTTGGATGGGGTGAAATGTGCGGAAGCAATTATTAATGATCAATGGTTAATCAATGTCGTTTAGCTAAGGATATTTTACCAACTTTTAGAACCGTAGGTTCGACTAATTTTGTAAGGCCGGACTTCAGTCCGGTCAATAAAACAACTACCACAACAAAGAGCCTTATGATTGGTGCATCAGCATTGTGACTTATATGTATCGTCTCTACGAGACTCATTTTCTTTTTCCATTTTCAACGGACTGAAGTCCGTTGTTACAATAATGTTCGTCCCTACGGGACTGTTTCACATAACTAAACGACATTTAATAGTTAATGATCAATTTCTCCGATGATTGTGTCTTGCGACCAACCACAATGGCGGCATTAGTCTATTTTGATTGGTTGGCGTTATGCAGGGAAAAGTTCCTTATGGACGACAGGTCGGTAAG
>JAGVMN010000037.1 GCA_020053795.1 Bacteroidia bacterium
ATTTTTTCCCGCAATTCTCTTTGCTGACAACCCCTTTTTTATACCTCGGTTTTCAACTCATAACAATTCACTGAACTAATTTTTAAACAACCTCTTATAACACTGATTATCCAACTAAAAAATATTACAAAGTAAGCCAAATTCAGACAGTTTGGTGGTGTTAATTCCAATTTAGAATTTTGATAAATCTTAAGATGAGACTCAGGAGAATTGGATTCTACTGCTGAAAGCAAACTGATGGTTTCCTCCTTGCTTTTATAATTTCAGCTTCAAACTTCTTTTTCTGAAATAGGCCATGATGCTTATCAAAATAAAGCAAACGACCGCTATATATATCCAGGTTGGCACCGGAACCGGATCTCCGGCGGCATAAGAATGCAAACCTGAAAGGTAGTAGTTCACCCCAAAATAGGTCATGATAACCGATGACAGACCAAAAAGGGTGGCAACGTTATAGGTAAACAGTCCATTCATTTTGGGTATGATTCGCATGTGGAGTATGAATGCATAAACCAAAATGGAAACCAGAGCCCAGGTTTCCTTGGCATCCCATCCCCAATATCTTCCCCATGATTCATTGGCCCAAACACCACCCAAATAAGTCCCGATGCTCAACATGGTTAAGCCTCCAATCAAGGTCATTTCACTGATATAAGACATTTCAGTAACGATGGCTGTTATTCGCTCCTTGTTGCGGTTTTGCAGAAACGTCAACAGGAGCAAGTTAATGAGGCCAATAATAGCACCGAGCATTAGGAAACCATAACTGCCTGCTTCTAATGATACATGGATGGTTAGCCAATAAGAGTTTAAAACCGGAACCAATGGCGTTATCTCAGGATCTAAAAAACTTAGTTTGGCAATAAGCAATACGGTGGCAGCAAGCATCATGGTTGCCGTTATGCCCCCGATTGATTTTCGGGTAAAGATCAAACCTGCCAGAGAGGTTGTCCAGGCAATGTAAATGAGTGATTCATAACCATTGCTCCAGGGAGCTCTTCCGGAGATATACCAACGCAAGCCCAAACCAAGTGTGTGCGACAGAAATCCGAGAATAACCAGTCCGAGGAGTATGCGGAAGGCAAGGGTTAAGCGAGCCGATGGTTTGAAAACCGAAAGAAACAACAGGCATAAGAGCGTAAAGCCAAGGATGGTATAAAACATCGCCAGCTTTCCGAAGATGTCCAGATTGTTGAGGAATATTTCGGCTGTCATTTGAGTTGATGACGGCATAACAGCGGCACTGTTTTTTTGCTGATAGGTGTTCAGTTCCAGTAATAACTTATCCGGAAGTGAATAGTCTCCGGAATGAAGAGCATCATGCAGAACGGCTTGGTAATGATTGAAAAAACTGGCGGCTAACTGGCTGGATGCTGACAATTCCCCATGTTCGTGATTGTGCTCCTGACCGGCGGTCCAGGTATTGTTCGGGTCATTCGGTATGGGAATAATTTTGAAAATACTGCCACTGAGTATCATGCCGGTGATGTTGACCCTTTCGTCAATTTTGATCAGTTCCTTTTCTAAAGTTCCTCTGTCAATTGGTTTGGCGTCAAAGGCTTTCCTTACCTCTTCCTGGATTTTATAGTTGCCTTCCTGGTTAAAAAAGTCTTTGTAAGAAGCCAGTTTTTCTTCGGTCTTCAAAAGTTTTTTTGTATGCGGTCCCAGCTTTACAATGGGCATGGTGTACCATTCTTCTTTGGCGGTAAACATGCTAAGAACCACCTGATCTGCATTTAAACCATTATAAGATTCACGGCCGGAAACCTTCCGCAGCAGTTCCCTTGTCAGCGTATGCATTGGTTTCATCCGGCCATTGACGTCCTGCACAACGACCTTGCTGAATTGTTCGGCATGACTTGCCGAGACAACTTCTGTTTTTGGTTTTACAACCTGTTGAGCCAGGGTAGTCATTCCCAAAAGAGAGAACAGAATGAGTATAGAAGCAGCCCTGTTAACCCTAATGGCTTTTATTTTTTGAGAGAGTTGATAAAAACGGGTTTTCTTGCTAATCAGGGTAAGTACCAAACCTATTGTCAACAATGTATAACCAAAATAGGAAACCCAGGTACCCCAAAAATCATGATTCACGCTTAGATAAGTGCCTCTTTCATCCTGATCGAACGATGATTGAAAGAACCGATAACCATCGTAATCAAGTATGTTATTCATAAAAATTCTGAAGTCCATATTCGTATTGTTCCGTGTATCCACAACTCGCACTTCACTTGCATAAGAAGCGGCACTATTGGTGCCGGGATATCGGTCCATGATGAAATCCTTAAGCTTGATCTTAAAGGGAACTATCACAGGTTTGGCTCCGTAGGATATGGCCATTTGAGTTTTCCCTTCCTGCAAAATAACCGGATTGCCCGGTTGACCGCTTTGTCCGTAAACGTAGTGCTGGCTTGGTTTTCCATTGACGGTAACTTCTAACAACAAGGCAATCAAACTTTCACTTTCAATCTTTTGCTTTTCGCTGATGATTTTTAAATCGCCCCCGCTGAAATAATCACCAAACACAAAACTGTGCTCACCATTTGAATACAGCGACCTTAAACCAAGCGGATAGGGGTTGGCCGATGGATAGAGCGTATCCAATTGCTGGGTAGCCATTGTCATTTTTGTGAACATGCTCTCCGAAAGGAAAAACAAAGAATCTCCTTTGCGAATGATATTGAAGGCACCTGAGACTATCTCATCTGAAAAATTAAAGCTCAGTCCGTTTATCAGTTTGTTTTCGCCTTCTCTAACAAAGTACTCCTCTCTGCCACCAGAGCCACCCATGACAATTTTAATTGTCGGCAAGCCTGCTTCAGATTTAACTACGGTTTGTTTCGGATTTGGAATAACCTCTTTTACTTTTATGTTGATCAGGTCAGAGCCAATTTTATAGGATTCGTCAAAATGATTCTTGCCAATGGCAGCAAACAAAACTCTTTCGTCAAATTCGTAATTCTGACCGCCACTCAAAACCCTGAATTGAAGGTAGTTTTCAGATGACAAGAAAGAATTTGATTCTTCACCTTCTCTGATGTGCATGACTCCTTCATATCCAAAGTATCTGGTGATTCCGGCTCCGATGAGGATGACAATAAAGGATGAATGAAAGAGCAACAAGGTCCATTTTTTTTGTTGAATCATCCGAAATTTGATGATGTTCACAAGGATGGTTATGGAAAATAAAACCAACAGCAGTTCGAACCACCAGGTTTTGAAAATTACCTTTTGAGCTGCACTGGTGCCAAAGTCATTTTCAACAAAAGTCGCAACGGCAATTACGATTGCAAAAAGCAGCATGTAAATTCCCGCTGCCCTTGTATTGAAAGCAGTACGGATGAAGTTATTAATCTTGTCTGATATGATCATAGCAGTCGTAACTTATTCCACCAAAATGCCATTTTCCAGTATGATGTCGTATTTGTAACCGGCACCAAAATCCTTGTCCAACGTCAGTTTCCCTTTAAATGTAATGGTGTGGCCGACCGGAATCGCTTTATCAGAGGTTACCACAAAATCATAATCATCCCGGCTTCCATCTTTTATATGAATCCAGTTTCGATCCATGATGTTGGCATTTATCTTAACACATTTGCCGCTTACCTGTAAGCTTTGGTTTTTGTATTTAGCCGGATTTGAAACGATGTCGGCAATGCGTATTGAACCTTTGCGGACAATCTTTTCAGAGTTTATTATTCCCGATAGGCCTTGATCGGCGGGAGTTGATGAACCGATCTGATCGCCATGATTTGCCGGAACAATGTTGTTCACCAGATAGAGTTTATCAAATACCCGATTGTGTTCTATACTTTTAAAATCTGTTTTAAGCAAACCACCCGTGTACATATAGGTTTCGCCGATCTTCACTTCCTGCTTAAGGGTAGCAATCCAGTATTCTTCCTCATTGTTTTCCGTTACCTTCAGGTACACGTATTTCTGAGTGGGCAGAATTTCTTTGAGAATTACGGTGTGTACATCCTGATTTTCGGCATCGGTGCTTGTTGGGTTCTTACTACCTGATCCGAATACCTCAGAGTTTTTTAAAACATCTTCCTTTGAAGTGTCGGAGGTTGAAGATATTTCCTTAGGGCTTTTATTACAGGCATTGAGGACCAGCATCGAAAATAAAAGGAAACAGGACAAGGTTTTGGGGTTCAATGATATCATATTATCGTATTCGTTTTGTAAGACTGAAATTCATTCTGTAGTTATTTTCGATTCCCCTGATTGACCATTCGCCCATAATATGAAACATCGAATTTTTTCCGAGCCTGAAACTAAGATCAGAGCCAATATAGTGCTGGTATGCCTGGGAAATATCATTTTTGAGATAAGTGTAATCAACTATTCGGTAATAGGAAGAGAAATTTATTTTTTGCTTAAAGATGTCCCGATCGTACCGCATGGCCAGAATCTTACTCTCAAGATAGTTTGAGCGATTAAAGTTCGCATTGAAATTAAGGTTGCCTCCAATCCATGGCAATTTGGAATGTGTGATGAATCCGTAAATATTATCTGAATTATTGTTGCCATCATCCTGAAATCGTTTGCCAAAACTCAGTCCGGAATAAATTCTCTTTGAAAGTTTATAATTTATCCGAATTCTGAATCCCTGCCTGTTCAGATCCTCAGCCAATATACGGTCTATCTCGTTGCCGATAAAAGATTCATAATAAATAATATTTCGCCTCGAATCGTAGGAGGCCATCATGGAGAGTTTTCTGCCTGCTTGCAGGTTGAATGAATAATAAAGGGAAGTGAGCCGGGGCCTGATACTTGCTTTCCCGCTAACATTCTGAAAAAGATCCAACTCAACCGAACTAAACATGCTGATTTTATCGTTTAGTCTGTTTGTATGTTGGAAATAGGCGTACCTCCTGTCAGTGGCAGCACCATTGCGTTGCTCCATGATTCCTAGGGTGGTTTCCAAATACATTTTTGCCCGACTTTGGTAATGACCGCCATAAAACCCCAGTTGCAACAGTTTACTGTTAAAATTATAATTAAAAATATCGGGTCTGAATCCTATTAGTGCCCCGGTGAAAAATCTTCCCATTTTAAACTCCGACTGAATACCGTCTATAGCACCCACCGAAGCCATTCTATTATTGATTTTTCTGCCTATGGCGAATTTGAAATTTTTAATGGAATCATAATTCATTGCCATATTGTAAATCCTGAAGAATTTGGTTTGATATCCTTCAGGAACTGGTTTGTCAAGTATATTTTGCCGGTAATTCAAGTAGGTTTCAAATGACCAATTGGAATTTGAAATATGATCCACATTCAATGACAGTCGTCCGGTCAGGCTGTGTCTGGATGATTTATCTATATCAGAAAAAGTTCCATAATAGGCAGTAGTTAATCTTCCTGTAATATTTTTTTTACCCCCTATTGTTTTGGGATCTTTATCTTTTATAGGGTCAAAAGTCGGTCTTTTAGATTTTAAAGAAAGTGTATCTTTGGGTTTGCTTGGTTCAATTGGAACCGGAATGGGTTTCGATTTTTTTGATACGTGTAATCGAAACACAACCTGAGATTCAAGTATTGCTTCGCAATTATTAACAGGCGTCGTCACACATGAAATCGATGATTTGGCCAACACTATCAAACAAGGCGTATAAACCCCCGATCTGACGATTGACAAAGTATCGCCAATTGAAATTTTCTCCGTTGAAGGAAATCGAACATAAACATTGCCGGTATTCTTAAATGAAACATAGCCAATGACCACTGTATCTGATGTTTGACCGGAGCAATTTGGTTTCAGAACAAAACCGAAAAATATTAATAGAATAAGTTTTTTCACTTATAGGTTACCCTTATCTCATTTGGGGTGACATTTATAACAAGCATTGCTATCGAATGTATAATTATTCTCATTTTCGTGTTTCTTAGCTAAATCGGCCTGATTGCTGTGTTCATGGCAAATAACACAACTGAATGCCTTGTAATTATTGACAGTGGTATGGCAATCAGTACATGCACTCCATTGGCCCTCGTGGTTGCCTGAGTTAATTTGGAAATATTGTCCGTCATGTTGAGGATATTTTGTAGCAACCCATCCCAATTCTGTAGTATGACAATCAAAACAATTGGTGCCGAAGCCTAAGACCTTGTGATTAGGTGAAATGGCATTGTTGTAATTTTCTAGATGACAAGAGATACATTCTGAAGAGGTTGTTTTATAATCATTGGTTTTGTGACACTGCTTACAATCTTTTACATTATGACCTAGCGTTAATGGAAAGAAATAATGAAAATTCGGGCTACCCCATCCGTTTGAAATTGGTTCGTGACATTCAGTACAATCGGTCGAGAATCCCAGTTGAACATGATTGGGCAGGGTTGAGGTTTCATAGACAGAACGATGGCATGAAACACATTCGTTGCCAATTCGGTTCCAGCGAAGGGTGGTTTCGGATTTGTGGCAATCTACACATGAAAGCCTTGTGTGAACACCGGTTAATGGAAATCCGTTTTGTTCATGAAGTTCGGGAATATAGTCAACCAACCATGAACTGGAATTATGACAACGGGCACAATCATTACCCACGGACATGTTGTGTACATCGGTATGACATAATGCACAAGTACTTTTCGCCTCATTAAATACCAGTGATTTGTGGCAGTTCTTACAATCCGTTTTTTTATGCTCTCCTTCGAGCACAAATCCGGTTGAATCGTGGTTGTAATAGAATTGTCTCATGTCAATTTCCCAACCTTTAGAAGTATGGCAAGCCTTGCAGTCAAGCTTAAAATTCTCCCCATGTGTATTTTGACCATAACCCCTCATAGTCAATAATTGAATTACAATTAAGAGAAGAATATTTTTCATCCGGCCTGTCTGGCTATCCGTTTTTATGCTGTTCTGATTTTTGAATCTTTGGTTATTAATTTTTTCCATCAGGATGACAGGAATAGCATGCATTGCTGGTGTAGGAATAACCACCGACATTTTCGTGGTCTTTGTCAACATCTGTTTTAGTGCTGTGCTTGTGACAATCAATGCAAGTAAAAACTTTGTAGTTGCTTGAATTTGTGTGACAATCGGTACAGGTATTCCACTCCCCCAAATGTTTGCCCGTGTTAATTGGAAAATATTGGGCATCGTGTTGTTTATAAAAATCGGATGCCCAGCCGGGGGTTGTCGTATGGCAATCCAAACAATTGGTGCTAAAATTCAGTGTTTTATGATCAGGCAAGGTCACCTTGTTATAATCGCCCGCATGACATGAAATACAGTCGGGTGAAGTAGCCGGATAGTTATCTGTTTTGTGACAGGCTTTGCAATCAGCTACATTATGACCCAGAGTGAGTGGGAACCTATTATGATAACCTGAAATATTCCAATTAACTGGCGATGCGGAATGACAGTCAGTGCAATTTGTTGAAAATCCCGATCCAATATGTGGCGGTGCCGTTGTGGTGTTGAAATTCGTTTGGTGACAAGAATAACAAATTGTGGAAGTAGCGGGATAATTATCCGTTTTATGACAAGTTTTGCAATCCGCTATATTGTGACCCTGGGTGAGTGGAAAAGAATTGTGATACCCCGAAACGGCCCAACTTAATGGTGTTGGTGAATGACAATCAATGCAGTTTGTAGAAAAACCTGATCCAATATGCGGTGGTAAGGTGGTCGTGTTAAAATTTGCCTGATGGCATGAAACGCATTCTTTTGAAATGTCTTTATAGTCAACTCCTTTATGACAGCTTTTACAAACAGGAACATCGTGTCCTAAAGTCAACGGAAATGTCAGGTGGAAATTAGGTACATCCCAGTTGGATGGTGTTGCCGAATGACACTCAATACAATTGGTGGAAAATCCTGACGACAAATGAGCAGGATTTGTAGTGTTGTCGAAATCCGTTTTATGACAAGTTACACATTCGGTTGACGTGGCGGGGTAATTATTGGTCTTATGACATGCTTTGCAATCTGCAACATTATGACCTAAAGTTAAAGGATAAGAACTATGATAACCCGGAACGGTCCAACTTAAGGGCGTAGCAGAGTGACACTCTGTGCAATTGGTTGAAAAGCCGGAACCCAGATGGGGCGGAGTACCGCTGTTTTCAAAAGCGGTGAGATGGCAGGAAACACATTCGGTTGAAATGTTTTTATAGTCAGCACTTTTATGGCATTTTTTACAATCTGCCACATCATGCCCTAAAGTCAATGAGAAGTTCAGATGAAAATCTTTTATTTCCCAGCTAAACGGTCTTTGAGAGTGGCATTCTACACAATTGGTTGAATAGCCGGAAGCCGCATGATTGGGTTTAACCGCATTATCAAAATTTTTGCGGTGACAGGTAACGCATTCAGAAGAGGCAGCAGCATAATCATTCGATGTGTGGCAAGCCTTGCAGTCATCAATTTCGTGACCAAGTGTCAAAGGAAATTGTGAGTGAAAATTATCGGTACCCCAAACCTTTGAATTTGGGTCGTGACAATTGATACAATCTAATGAAAAATTTGAGAGGGTGTGGTTGGGCTGTCGGGCACTTTCATGGTTTTTTCGGTGGCACGAGATGCAATCATTTCCAATTCGGTCCCATCGTAGTGTTGTTTCCGATTTATGGCAATCGGCACATGAAAGAACAGTATGGGCACCTGCCAATGCAAATCCGTTTTGTTCATGCAACTCAGGTATATTATCAACCAACCATGAGGCGGCAGTATGGCATCGGGCACAATCGTTACCGACTGACATACTATGCACATCGGTATGACAAGAAACACAGGTGCTTCTTGCCTCATTGAATACAAGTGTTTTATGACAAAGTATGCAATCAACGTTCTGATGCACACCTTTCAAAACAAAGCCGGTAGAATCATGATTGTAATTGAATTTTGTCATGTCAATATCCCAACCACCTGAAGTGTGGCATTCCTTGCAATCAACCTTAAACTTTGCACCATGAATGTTTGGCTTCTGAGCATGGCTCACACAGGCTATAAATACGATCATGAATGACAGTCTATACATCTGTACTTATTTAATTTATAAACCCTTCTCTCTCCATTATTCTCAAATTTGGTTTCCTTGTGACAAGCCTTGCATTCTATTTTGACATGTTGGCCGTCAAGAGGGAATTTAGTTTTTGAATGATCAAAACTATTCCCTGTCCAACCCCTGACAACACTATGGCAACGCAGACAGTCCGTTTCCCCATTAATAACAAACTGAGTACCATGAATATTTTCATGACATTCGCTACATTTATTACCCGACAGGGAAGAAAACTTCTGCAAATTTAAAGAATTTGCCTCAGTCTTTTTCACGAAGTGACAATCTCTGCATGTGGTCTCAGCATGCTTCCCATCCAGTACCCAACCGGTTTTGGAATGATCAAAAGTTACGCTTGACCATATATTTGTATTGTGACATTGCCTGCAATCGGATTGTGGGTAATATTTATCGCTGATGAACTCTTTATGAATGTCTTTATGACAATCTGCACATAGGGTACCCAGTGATTTGAATCTCCATCTTCCCCCAGTTTTATGGCAGGCAGAACAAGGAGAAGCAATATGCGATCCCATTAAATTAAAGCCGGATTTTTGATGCTGCGATATACCGTAGGTAGTAAATGTGAAAGATTTATCCAACAAGTGGCATTCCTTACAATCTGGCTGGACACCTTGTTTTGTAAAATCACCTTTATGATAATCTGTGTGACAATTTCTACATTGATTTGCGTTTATCGGCGATGTGTAGATGTTGCCTTTATGACAACTTTTGCAATCAACGCCCATGTGCATCCCCGTTAAGGGGTAGTCTGTTTGGTTATGGTTGAAGGTGCTTTGGATGTTTGGGTTTTTAAAAGATTCTTCACTGTGGCATTTTAGACAGTTTGTCCCAAATTTACCCTCATGAACATCTTGATGGCAGGAGGTGCAACTGGAGAATTTCAACCCCGTAAATTCCTGAAACTCCAGTCCGTTCTTAGTCGTTTTTTTGTGACAATCTATGCAAGCCTTTTTAACGTGAGCACCCTTCAAATTATACTTGGCATTGTTATGATCAAAACCCGGTGCAGGTCTGAATTTTTTAACATTATGACAACTGTTGCATTTTTTATCTAAAGTTCCCTGATGGTAGTCCTTGTGACATCTAATGCAGTTTTGCTGAAGACCTAAAAACGTTTTGTCTCTTTTCTTGATTGAGGGATTTTCAATTTTAGACGGTTGATGACATTCTTTGCATTCAATGATAGAATGGCTCCCTTCCAGTTTATATCCGGTCATATTATGATCGAATTTTTTCTGATCAAAACGGGTCATGTCAAACTTTTTTCCGTGATGATCGCTGTGACACTCTATACATGCTTTAGAACTTACAATACCGGAAGCATGATAGCCTTTTTTTTGCGTTATCAAAGTTTGAATTTCTTTATGACAGGCCAGGCAATTTTTATTAGTCACGGCATTGCCAATAGAATGACATTTCGTACAATTAGATAACCCCTCTAAATGGGTGTGGACCTGGGCTAAAGGGCCGGGAGATATTTGGCCAAAAGCAGAAAAAGTACTTAGAAAGCAAAGGACTAAGATTGATATGTTATAAAAATATCTCAATGTTTCCTGACTATTTGCCCGAATCTTTTGGTTATTTCAATGCCGGCATTATGCAAGAACTGGGTTGGTAATTCTCCTCCGATGAAGATATAAACCAGATCGTTTTGCATTAGAATTCCCTCAGAAGGTGAATCTTCTGTTCTTAAAACGATGTCGTTTTCATTAATACACAACAATTCAGAATTGAAATAAACTTTCAGTTTTTTATCTTTTATTGCTGTTTCAATTTTCTCGCTGTTCTTTTGTTTTATTCTGGCAAATTGCTCATTTCGGTAAGAGAGTATGACCTCATTTGTGTCCATCAGCAGCATGGCAGATTCAACTGCTGAGTCACCACCACCAACTACCAAAACTTTTTTCCCTTCAATAAGCTCTGGTTCCAACAAGCGATAAGCGACTTTTGTACGATCTTCTCCTGGGATATTGAGTTTTCTTGGAGAACCCCGCCGTCCGATGGCAATCAATACATGATTGGCAATAAACTCCATTCCATCGGTTGTTATTAGTTTGAAGGTATCATCAACCAAAGGTACTATGCTTTCTACTTTGGTGTTTTCATGAATGGCAATTTTATTCTTTCCCAGAGCATCATTCCAAATTCTCAGTAATTCTTCTTTCGACGTATCGAACAATTTAACCTTTCCGTACAATGGCAAATCCATGGGATTGGTCATGACAATTTTAGATCGGGGAAAGGTGAATACAGTACCACCTAATGAATCCTGTTCAAGAGTAACAAAACTGAGGCCGAGTTTTTTTGCTGTCAAGGAACCGGAAATTCCAGCCGGTCCGGCACCGATAATGGCTATATCTAATACGCCTTCCTTTCCTGACTTTCCTTGTTTGGCAATATTTTCAACTGCAACTTTTCCCTGTTCAACACTGTTTTTGATCAAACCCATTCCACCAAGCTCACCGGCGATATAAAGTCCTTTTACGTTGGTTTCATAAGATTGATTCACATGTGGCAATTCTACCCCTCTTTTCTCGGTTCCTATTCTCAATGATATGGCCTCCACAGGACAGGCATGAAAACAAGCTCCATGGCCTATGCAGTTAGTGGCATTAATGACTGTAGCTTTCCCGTCCACTATGCCAAGAATATCCTTCTCCGGACAAGCTTTGATGCAGGCCCTGCTTCCTATACAAGCGTTAAGGTTGACATAAGGATGCAAGGACAATGGTTCGAAACGATTCTCGAGTTGAGCAACCTCTATTTTTTCAAGGGTACCTCTTGATTCTGACTTACCCATACGCACATAGAACCACACAACAAATAAACAGAAGAACAATGTTATGGAATATATGATTATTGAATCTGCGGTCATTCCTAAAACATCCACTTATAACCCAAAGTTAGTGCAACGATGACATGAAGCGTAACAATTACGAGCAATATCAAAGCAAAAGGCAAATGAACCACGTGCCAGTATTTAAAAAGCTTTTGCATTAATAGAAGCCTTTCAATTCTACTCGCCAGCGATATTTCTTGCTTAACCAATTTTATAATGCGTTTTTTGTCTTCGGTTTTTGCATTAGAGACTTTTAACAGGTGGCGAATGGTCATAATCTGCCTTCGTCTTTGCAGGTAACCTTTAATCCCCCAACCGTAGTGCTGTTTTTTTTTATCAATCATCTCTGATATATCGAAACGTGATTTTTCGTATGCCTTTAATGTTTCAACGAGTTGCGTATGAGAATCTTTGACTTCTGATAAACTTAATTCGCGACCCTCAATGGTTCTTGGAATTTGGGTATAAATAAATCTTCCTATTACCCCGCTCAAGACCACGGCCACCATACTCCAAAATGCCACCGATACAATGCCGCCAAACTTAAATGAGGTGTGATAGAGTATCATTATAGGGCCTAACACGCATAAAAAAATATGAAACTCAAGCAGGTATTTCAACTTCAGGTATTTTTCCATAAAACCATAACGTTTGCGGGTTATATAAATCACCACACCAAAGAGAATGAAAAGGGTACCGGTAATCCCAAGTCCGTGTCCCATTATTCCGGAAGGTTTAAACCAATCGTAATCGGGGTGATAGAAGCGTTCTTCAATTGGAAAGGAGTAAAAGGAATACCCCTTGACTCCAATATAAACGGTAACGACTACAACAATGATGGTCATAGTGCTAATGTAAAGTGCATGAGTTAATCTGTTCATTTATTATTTGAAATGTATATTTTGCTTAAAAGCCTCAGCAGCAAAGTTATCGAAAATTGTAAGACAGGTATATGACCACATGTCGTCCGGGGCTAACTTATAGTGATTCCAAATTGGATAACCCAAATACAATTTCTCGACATATTGCTGCCTGATGATGCCATACCTTAGTTGCGTTTGAGTTCGCAGAAATAATGACAATTTGGTCCGAGTCTTTATATTTAACCCCACCCCTATCCAAAAATCAGGTGCCCATCATTATCATCTATGCAATTGCTATTATTGCACCACGAAAGTACAATCCATGAACAAAGAAATTAGAAATTTGGAGCCAAAAGCAGTTTGGAATCATTTTGCCGATTTGAACGCCGTTCCCCGTCCTTCAAAAAAGGAAGAAAGAGTAGTAGCCTTTATTCAAAAGTTTGGAGCATCTCTTGGGTTGCCAACCTATACCGACGAAGCAGGCAATGTCATCATAAAAAAACCTGCCAACAAGGGTATGGAGAACAGAACCACAGTGGTACTTCAAAGTCACCTGGATATGGTTCACCAAAAAAATGCCGTAACACATTTCGATTTTAGCACACAGGGTATTGAAATGCTGGTAGAAGGTGATTGGGTAAAAGCAAAGGGCACAACACTCGGAGCCGACAATGGCATTGGCGTTGCATCCATCATGACGCTATTAGCCTCGAAAGATATTGCTCATCCACCTTTGGAAGCTTTGTTCACCATAGACGAAGAAACCGGCATGACAGGGGCCATGGGCCTGAAGGGTGGGTTACTCGAAGGCAAAATCATGTTGAATCTGGACACGGAAGACGACTCTGAATTGACCATCGGTTGTGCGGGTGGGGTAGATGTTACAGCGTCAGGAACCTATAATGAAGAACCAACTCCAACAGGTATGACCAGCTATCGTTTGTTACTCAAGGGACTGGCAGGCGGACATTCAGGAATGGAAATTCATCTGGGTAAAGGCAATGCCAATAAGTTGATCAATCGTTTGTTGTACAAAGCATCTAATGAATTTGAGCTTAGAATAAACACCATTGATGGCGGTGGATTGAGAAATGCCATTCCAAGAGAGTCTTTTACTGAATTGGCAATACCATCGGGAAATACAGTAGCTTTTGAGAAATATGTTGAAGAGCAAAGGGCCATCCTGAAATCGGAATACAAAACAACCGATCCAAACCTGCAAGTATTGTTAGAAAGGACTGAAACCCCGGCCAGCGTATTCGACAAGGAATTTCAGTTCAAAGTGTTGCGAGCTATTTACACTTGCCCTAATGGAATATATCGAATGAGTCCGGATATAGACCGTCTTGTTCAAACTTCTAATAATTTGGCCAGAGTGATGGTAAAAGACCGTTGTTATTCGGTTCAGTGCCTAACACGCAGTTCGATTGACACTGAGAAAGAAGATCTGTCTTTGGTGATAAGAGCAGGTTTTGAACTGATAGGAGCCAAAGTAACGAATGGCGGTTCATATAAAGGCTGGACACCAAGACCTGACGCAAACATCGTAAAACTGATGAGCGGGTTGTATGAAGAAATGTTTAAAATAAAAGCCTCCGTTTCGGCATGCCATGCCGGTTTGGAATGTGGTATTCTGGGGGCAAATTATCCAGATATAGAGATGATTTCCTTCGGACCAAATATTCGTGGGGCCCACTCCCCCGATGAAAAAGTGCAAATCAGTTCCGTTCAGAAATTTTGGAGCTTTTTACTCGAAACTTTAAAGCGAATCCCTTTGGCAAACTGATCTCAAGACGGTTTCATTCTGTTGATATGAAAATGCCGCGAAACCCGATTTTTGTTTTGTTGCTCTTTGCAGGAGTGGTAAGTGGTTTTATATTTTTATATCAACTGGATAGACTACCCATCCGGCTTTGGGATGAGGCACGAAATGCCAGCAACGCCATCGAAATGCTTCAGAATCATCATTGGCTGATCAGGTATTACAATGGTGCCCCCGATTTATACGAATTGAAACCTCCTTTTCTTATTTGGGCACAGGTTCTTTCCCTCAACATATTTGGAATCAATGAATGGGCGATAAGATTGCCAACGGCATTGGCAGCCATTTATACTTGCTTGTTCCTCACTTATTCCATCGCAAAAGAATTTCATCCTTTGGCCGGTTTGATATCTGGCTTAACTTTAGCAAGTACACCTGCCTATTATGGCGAGCACATGGGAAGAACGGGTGATCATGATTCCTTGTTGGTTCTTTTTACCTTCATGGCTTTTTTCTTTGTTTTCATGGCTGCTGAAAAAAGGAACTCTCGGTGGTTGGTTTTGGCCTGCGTTGCGATTTTTTTTGGATGGGCAACAAAAAGTATCGCCGCTTTTTTTTTAGCCCCGGCTATGCTGCTTTGGTTGCTCATTAGGCGGAATGGCAGGCTTATTATTCAACCTCACGTTATTTTGGCTTCTGGTTTATGTTTGTTGCTCATCACTTCTTATTATGTGTTTCATGAATTTGCCACCCCCGGCTATTTGAAAGAAGTTATATCCAACGAGTGGTGGGGCCGCTACTTTGGCACTTCTCATAATTTTGTTCATCGTAAGGATACTTTTTGGTTATACTTTAATAATTGGCCTAAAAGATATAGTATTTTCTGGCCACTGATTTTTTGTTGCATACCGGCATGGTTCCTCTGCAAAAATGAGAAACTTAAAAACTTCATTCTCTATTGCACGATTTGCATCATTACAACCATGTTGATCCTGAGTGCAGGCACTAAGAATTTTTGGTATGACGGAATTGTCTTGCCAATCGCAGCATGTCTCACCGGTGTTTCGGTTTTTGTTGTTTTGAAAGCTTTGATCTCTCTGGTTCGCATAAAAGGTTCACGACTTATTTTATTTGTCTGTTGCCTGCTTAGCGTTTTCAACCCTGTTCAGTTTGCCGTGCATGCGGTGGTCAACCAGAAGGAATGGGATTGGGACAGGCAAGGGTATGGCATTAGCTATTTTCTAAAAGATGATAAGAACATGCAACAGGTCAAGGGTGTCAGATTATATGTTCTTTATAATGACATAAACAACCATCTGCTGTTTTACAGAGATAAATGGGTGTTAAACGGACTTGACGTGAAAGTTATATTTGAAATTCCGATGGAAATTAAATCGGGTGACAAGGTTATCGTTTCGCAATTATCTTTCATTAATGTTCTGGCAAAAGACAGATCATTAGTGGCAACCACTCGGAATGAAAATTACCATCTGTTTGAAAAACGCTGATTCATGAAATGATAGAAATGCTGAAATTATTTGATAATATTGAAGGCTCGAAAAAGAACAGATACAGATTGGGGAATTGGCAGTAGTATTCATGAAAATTGATTTACCTGTAACAATTTTTCAATTAATATTGGTCAATCAACAGATAATTGACCGTCAAGGATTCCTTCAATGAATTAACAATGTATCGAAAAATTTGGGGATGGGTAATTTTTACTATTTGGTGTCTGACAGCTATTTACGGCGTTCTTCACCACGAGTTTTGGCGAGATGAAATGAGGGCATTATCAATTGCTATCCAGGCTCCTACCTTCTTCCATTTACCCGAATATTTGATAAATGAAGGACATCCGTTATTGTGGTATGTGCTGTTAAAAACCTGTTATCTTGTGTTTAATTCAACCCATGTTCTTGCCGTGTTGAGTTTATTTTTTGCTGCCGGAATAGCCTCACTGCTATTGATTCGCTCTCCTTTTCCAATAGTCTTTTCGATTATGATCATTTTCGGAACATGGTGCCTTTACGACTATGGAATAAATTGTCGCAACTATGGGATTGGTGCCTTTTTGTTTTTGCTCTTTGCTGATATATATTCAAGAAGGCAGGATCGGGTTATTTTGAGTTCCGTTATATTAGCCCTTGCAGCACAAACAAATGTATATGCTGCGATGATGGCCGTTATGATTGGAATCTGGATGGCAGCCGATCAATGGGAAATCAATGGTAAGGCGATAAGACGTTTGACAGGGTTTGGAATAATACTGATTTCTTTTTTCTTGACCTTGTGGGTCACTATACCCAATAACAACACCCGGATATTGGAACCAGAGTACCAAAGTGCAGCCAACATTTACAAAGTTTGGGATGTAGGATATGGGTTTGTCGACTTACTGTTTGTCTGGTTTAAATATGAACATGAACTTATTACAGCAATATTATGGTTGAGCATTTTGGTTTTTCTATCAAGACCCAAAGCCATGCTTTTGTTATTCTTAACCATGTTGACGATGAGTTCATTTTCCCTGTATTTCAGGAACAATTTTATCCAACATCAGGGAATATGGATTTACGTTTTTTTGACGATGATGTGGGTTCATTATAAGGCAATCCTGGCGTATGTTAAAGAGAAGCATTGGGCAAAATATCTAAGTGTAATTGGGCTTTTAGCCTTTTCAATGATAATAATGAGTAATATGGCCAGAGGCCTCTCAGATTATATGGAAGACCTTCACCTGCCAAAGAGTGATAGTAAAGCGGCCGGTGAGTGGCTAAGAGAGAATGTACAAATGAATGATATAATCATTTCTGAGCCGGATTATATCATGGAATCAGTTATGTATTATCATTATCAACCATTCTTTCTGCCAAGAGAAAGGGTCTTTAACTCATTTGTTCATTTTACGAAAAGCAATGATCAGGTTTTGGAATTACGAAGTTTATTAAACAAAGTGGATAGTTTCAACCTGATGGGAAAAACAACCTACTTAATTTTAGGGAAGAGGTTTTATACCGATACAATCTACAGATTTTCTTACCAAAAACAATTTATCATTGACTCAATTTCGCTGAATTATTTAAATACCAAATTTCAATTATTAGACTCCTTTACCAACAATTGGTTTAACGACGAACAATATTTCATTTTTAGAAAGAAAAAACATGATTGAAGGGTTATCACAATGTTTTAATCCATTAAACAAGATATTAAAAGGGTGAGATTAGAAACATAAACTTAGGCAATGAAGAATTGAGATAGAATCTTAAACCGCAAAACTCTCTCCGCAGCCACAGGTACGGGTGGCATTCGGGTTGATGAAATTAAATCCTTTTCCGTTGAGCCCGTCTGAAAAATCGAGTTCGGTGCCACAGAGGTAAAGGAAACTCTTCATGTCACATACAATTTTAATTCCTTCATTGGGGAATTCCTGATCGCCGGGTTTAATCTCGTTGTCAAAATCAAGTTTGTAACTCAAACCCGAGCATCCGCCTCCAACTACTGACACGCGAATGAAATAGTCGTCGCTAAGTTTGCCTTCTTTTTTCAAATGGTGAATTTGTGCAAGGGCCCGTTCGTTAACGGTAATCATGTCCTGGTTTAGCGTAGTTTCCATATCAGTTTCATTTTTAATTTCTGATTAATAACGTTTTTTATCAGCCAATGGTTCCAGACCTTTTTTAACCCGGTAATCATTTATCGCCGATCGTATGGCATCTTCGGCCAATACCGAGCAATGTATTTTTACCGGAGGCAAAGCCAGTTCCTCTACTATGTCCATATTGTCAATGGTCAAAGCCTCGTCAACACCTTTTCCCTTCAGCCATTCGGTAGCCAGAGATGAAGAGGCAATGGCAGAGCCGCATCCAAAGGTTTTGAAACGGGCATCTTCTATCATGCCTGTTTCATCGTTTACTTTTATTTGCAGCCGCATGACATCTCCACATTCGGGTGCACCCACAAGTCCGGTTCCGACACTCGGGTCGCTTTTGTCCAGCGTTCCGATGTTTCTCGGGTTGCTGTAGTGATCTATTACTTTGGTTGAATAAGCCATATTCTTTAATGGTTAACTGTCAATGATTAATTATTAATGAGCCTGCCATACTATTTTATCCAGATCAATGCCTTCTTTGAACATCTCCCATAGCGGACTCATTTCCCTGAGTTTTGTTACCGCTTCTTTTACATGCTCAATGGCAAAATCTATTTCTTCCTCTGTCGTGAATCTTCCCAGTCCGAATCTTATGGAGGAGTGGGCGAGGTCGTCATTCAATCCCAGACTTTTCAAAACATAACTTGGTTCCAGAGAGGCTGATGTGCAAGCTGATCCCGAAGAAACAGCCAGGTCTTTTATTCCCATGATCAAACCTTCTCCTTCCACATATTTAAAAGACATATTGGTAACATGGGGCAAGCGATTTTCCCGGTTTCCGTTGATGTAAACTTCTTCCATGTGCATCAGAGCTCTTTCAAGTTTATCACGTAAAGCGGAGAGTCTTGCCGCTTCTCCTGTCATTTCATTCTGAGCAATTTCACAGGCTTTTCCAAAACCAACTATACCGGGAACATTTAAAGTTCCTGAACGCATACCTCGCTCGTGGCCGCCACCATCCATTTGAGCTGTTACTTTTACTCTTGGATTCTTTCTTCGGACATAAAGTGCACCAACACCTTTAGGACCGTACATCTTATGTGCAGAAAAAGACATCAAATCAATGCCATCTTTGTCAACATCAACGGGTATTTTGCCTATGGCTTGTGTGGCATC
Organism: Bacteroidia bacterium; assembly: GCA_020053795.1. GTDB lineage: Bacteria > Bacteroidota > Bacteroidia > NS11-12g > UBA9320 > JAGVMN01. The sequence continues at coordinate 19,274 of JAGVMN010000037.1, forward strand.
TGTATGAAACAATATGCCATTCTTACGGGCAATGTCAGATATTTCTTTTATGGGCTGGATGACACCAACCTCATTGTTTCCGTACATCACTGAAATCATCACTGTTTTATCCGTGATGGCATTTTCTAATTCCTTCAAACTGATCAGACCATCAGTGTCAGGTTCCAGATAAGTGATTTCTGCCCCTAGTTTTTCAATGTGTTTGCAGGTATCCAGAATAGCCTTGTGCTCGGTTGTAACGGTTATAAAATGATTTCCCTTCTGGGCGTACATTTCATAAACCCCTTTTATAGCGAGGTTGTTAGACTCTGTGGCACCTGAGGTGAAAATGATTTCTTTATCTGCACATCCTACCAATCTTGCAATTTGCTCCCGGGCATAATCTACAGCTTCTTCTGCCTTCCAACCAAATGAATGGTTGCGGCTTGCCGCGTTTCCGAAATGCTCGGTGAAGTATGGCAACATGGCTTCCAACACTCTGGGATCAACAGGTGTGGTGGCGTTGTTGTCTAAATATATGGGTAATTTTACCATCTGTCAGAATCTCTTATGTTTATTTAGATTAATTCTACGGTGCAAATATAACTGATATTAACAAAAATTGTTTACCTTCAGGATGTGGACATATATTTGAAAGATTTTATCCGACATCAATCAGTTTTTAGGTAAGCCAACAAAAAATGAAAAAGGTGGAACATTTAGGAATTGCAGTTAAAAATCTTGAAAAAGCTTCTCTTCTATATACAAGGCTGTTCAACGCTTTGCCTTATAAAGAGGAAACCGTTGAATCAGAACAGGTGCGAACTATGTTCTATCAAATCGGTGAAACAAAATTAGAATTGTTAGAATCCCTTTCCACGGATAGCCCCATAGCTAAGTTTATTGACAAAAAAGGAGAGGGGCTGCACCATATTGCTTTCGAAGTAGATGACATAAATCAGGAAATGGCACGGTTGAAAGTTGAAGGGTTTCATTTATTGTCAATGGAACCGAAGCTTGGGGCAGATAATAAATTAGTGGCCTTCATTCACCCCAAAAGTGCTGGAGGTTTGCTGATAGAACTTTGTCAGGAAATCAAGAAATCGTGACCCGCAACCTGAGAACTGTTTTAATCATATTGGGCGTTTTGTTGCTCGGATTCATTCTTTGGTTCCTCAGCAATGTGGTCATTTATTTTCTCATCTCAGCCATACTCGCATTGATCGGAAGGCCAATCATGGTTTCGCTTTCAAAAATAAAGGTCAAAGGACGGGGGTTGCCGGATTGGACCAAATCGGCCATTGTTCTGATTTTGTATTTTTCCATTATAGCAGGATTTGTCAGCTTATTGGTTCCGGTAATCAACGAAGAAATAAAAGTATTTTCCGCTATAGACATCAACAAATTGATAGAAGAAAACAAGCATCTGATGGAAAAAGCAGAACAATGGTACCAGCAATTGAATCCCGGAAAGGAAGGGATACCGTTAAAGAAACAATTGGCGTCTTATCTCGATTTTTCCTTTTTAGAGGCTTCTGTTTCAGGAATCTTTATCCGATTGGGTAATGTAATAGTCGGGATTTCCTGTGTGCTGTTTATGACTTTTTTTCTACTTAAGGACGACCATATTTTAAAAAATATCACGGACGCGGTGACCCCGGATGCTTATCTGAAAAGTATTTATTCCATCCTGGATGAAACCCGTGATCTGTTGCGAAGATACTTCCTTGGGATTGTCATACAGATTTCGATTGTCACGGTCATTGTCTGGGGCGGGTTGACATTGGTTGGGATATCCAACGCCCTTTTTATTGGTTTGATGGCAGGTCTGCTCAACATCATTCCTTATGTAGGGCCATTGATCGCTGCTATGCTGGGTGTGCTTTTGGGCGTCACCTCAAATCTGCACCTCAACCTCTCAACCGAAATGTTGCCACTGCTGTTGAAGATATTATCAGTTTATGGGGTGGCACAGCTATTAGACAATTTTATTTTGCAACCACTTATTTTTTCGAAAAGTGTCAAAGCCCATCCGCTGGAAATTTTCATAGTAACATTAATTGCAGGAACGCTGGGTGGTATTCTCGCTATGATTGTAGCGGTGCCGTTCTATTCGTTTCTTCGCATCATCGCTAAAGAATTTTTTCAGGGATACAAGATTGTTCAGGGTTTGACCGGGCATTTGTAAGGTTATCTGCCTCACGGAATCAATAGAACTTTATCTTGAAATGAGCAACTTCCTTATTGACACTGTTTCGTCAGTTGTATAAGCTGAAACCACATAAATCCCCGATGAGAAGTTTGCAGTTTCGATTGCCAATTTATTGTCGCTACATACTGATGAAAAGACAAGGTTTCCCATTAAATATCTGATCTCAACACTCTTTAGATTCTTACCATTCCACTCAATGAAGATAATGTCTTTAGCCGGGTTGGGTTTTATAATGAGATTGAATTCCGCCTGAATCAAATTTGTATTCAGTAGTTGTGGAATGTAACGTCTTTCAATTTTATAAATTGAAGGAAATGTGGACAAATCTTGAATCAATGAATCCATGAGAGAGCTCGAATTGGGGTTATATAAATCAAAACTCTGAGGATCAATCGTAAAAGGAGGCCCATAAAAGTTACGGCGGTAAAATAGAACACCACGTTTTGTTAAAATGCTATCAAATCCGGAATTGCTTGTTCCTATGAAGGTATCATCAAATGCAGTATTCTTCGGAAATAGAGATGGATCATTATGAAATATTCTAACATAGATGGAGTCATTAACAGCAAATACCTTTCCAGGAGAGAAAATAGCGAACAGCCCAACAGCTAAAGCCACAAAAGTCCTATCCAGATTTTTCAAATCCATTTAGTTTTATGGTTTAATGGTCCGTCATTATTATTTAGCCATTTCATAATATTCAATTTGCTCGGCCAAGATTATGAATTTTAACGTTCAAAGCTACAATTAGTTTGCATATCTCAGGTACCGAACTGTGATAAAATTGGTTATTTTACAAAGCAGTGACACCGTATTTGGTGTAATCGAGATTGTTGAAATGCTTTAATTTCAGCGAACGGCTATTCCCAACAACTCCCTCGCATTCGCCAAAGCACTGCTGCTCGGATTTTCGCCGCTGATCATTTTGGCTATTTCCAAAGGCCGTTCTTCATCCTTGAGTTTCCTCAAAAGTGTTTGAGTACTTCCCGAGCTTTCATTTTTATATACCAGGTATTGTTGCTGACCTTTTGCTGCAATCTGCGGCAAATGGGTAATGGCGATCACTTGCAACCCATTGGCAAGTTTCTGCATTTTTTGCCCGACGAGATGGGCCACTTCGCCCGAAACGCCTGTGTCTATCTCATCAAAAATGATGGTAGGTAATTGCATTTTTTCTGCCAGGAGGGTTTTCAGAACCAGCATCAACCGCGAGAGTTCGCCACCAGAGGCAGATTTGCTCAACAACTGAAAAGGGATGCCTTTATTGGAGGCAAAAAGAAAGGAGACCCCGTCTTTGCCATCCGAAAGCAGTTTTCCGAGATTAACAATTTCAATGTTCAGTCGGGCATGAGGCATAGCCAGTTCAGCCAGTTCCGTGTTGATCCGATTTTCAATACTGCTTTTTATTTTTTCTCTTCGGTCATGCAACGTGTCGGCCAGTTGCTGACAGGTTTCTTCCAGTTCCTTTATGGTAATTTCCAAATTCAGAATTTCCTCCGAAATGCTGATATCATGACTTAGTTCTGATTTTAGTTTCTCTCTTAATGCAATCAGATCATTCTCATCATTGGCCCCATGCTTCTTCAGAATCCGGAATAGTTGGCTCATTCTATCCTGCACGGCAATCAGTCGCTGCGGGTCTTCATTGGTTTTTTCTTCAAGTGTTTCCAGTTCCGAGGCGATGTCTTTAATTTCTATGATAGCTTCTTTCAGGCGGTCTTTCAACGATTGAAAAGAATCTCCGATTTGCAGTTTGCTCAATTTGCCCATGATGGCACCGAGTTGGTCGCCGACAGCCTGTTCATTTCCTTTGAGCACATACACCGCTTCCTGCAAAACACTTTTTACCTCGGCAGCATTTTCCAGCAACTGACCCTCTTGCTCTAACTCAGTCATTTCCCCGCTTCGCAAATCTGCTTCGTTCAGTTCATCAAATAAAAACTGTCTGAACTCCATATCCAGCGACAACCGCTGCTGCTTCTCTTTCAACAAATCCAAAGCAGTTTGCTGCTCCCTCAACAATTTGTAATGACGCTGATAGTCATACAGCAGCTTTTCGTTTTCAGCAAACTTATCGAGCAAAGCCATCTGAAAACTCTTTTCGAACAGAGCGATGCTTTCCCGTTGTGAGTGGATGTCCACCAGAAAATCGCCCAACTCCCGAAGGGTTTGCAAAGTAACAGGGGTGTCGTTGATAAACGCCCTTGACTTGCCAGCAACAGTCACTTCACGTCGCAACACAGTTTGTATGTCGTAGTCGATATCGTTCCGGTCAAAGAAATCCTGTATGGGATATCCGGCAATATTAAAGGAACCCTCCACCACGCATTTTTCATCCGGTTGCAGAAGGCTGGAACTGTCGGCTCTTTCACCAAGTATCAAACCCAGAGCACCCAGCAAAATAGACTTACCGGCACCCGTTTCGCCGGTGATGGTGTTCAATCCTTTTCCCGGGGCAAAACTCAGGTCTCTGATCAGGGCATAGTTGTTCACCTTTAGTTCCAGCAACATGCTGCAAAGCTAAATTTTTTGGATAAGGGGGCAAGGGTTGTGTATTTTTGAGGGGTGTCATTCAATTAAGAAATCCAACTATACGTGCAGTAGAAAAGGAAAAAATATGATCTTACTTCAAGCTTTCATGGGAGCTTCAATAATAGTAGCATCTTTATTCCTTTTGGTTGGAATTTTTATTATAAGCTATGTTTCGATTTCAATTTATGATTTTATCATTTACAAACTGACAAAGAATTCTTCAAGATTGCTTAATCCAATTAAGGTTTCTATTTGGACAACAATCATTGGATATTTATTATGTGTCATTAGAATATTGACATACGAAGGCCCTTGGATTAACTAATTACCCTGTTC
>JAGVMN010000007.1 GCA_020053795.1 Bacteroidia bacterium
ATGAAACATTGATTCCCTGTAGTGTCGCAATGGTGCAATTATCCATGATCAAAATTATGCTTAACAGACTTTCCCAATGATTTTTAAACAACCTCTAAGTCTTTTAAATCTAAATACGAACTATTATGTCAGTCACTCCGATTAATATCACATCATCAGGTCTTACAGGTCGAATTAGCCTGAGAAGATCAAATCTCACCAAAAGTCTTTCGTTGATTACGGGTATTATCGCTCTTGTTTGGTCGGCAATGATGTTTGTTCTGGATATGAATCTCCTCGGAATTTTTGTGGCGGCAGCCGTTGTCGGATTTTTGGGTGCATACCTGCTGGTAAAAATCAATCGAAACCTTCTGGCCCGAAGTTTATATCTAATTACGCTCAATCTGAGTGTGGCAGTGACAGCATCATTTGCTGATCGCATAGGAGGTGTAGAGTTTGTACAGGTATTTATTATTGGCTTGCCATTTCTTTTGTTTTCGTGGAAAACAGAACGACAGTTCATTTACTTATTCCCCATGTTTACATTTTTGCTGTGGCTGGGGTTGTTGCTTACAGATTTCCGTCTTTTTACCACCCAACAGATTGATCCTGAAATTTCAACCAAAATCCTCTACCCTGCTGCGGTTGTCAGTGCTTTTCTGTTAACCATTTTTCAGACTTCGTATTTTGTTTATCTGAACTCATTGTTCGAACACGAACTCAAGCAGAAAACAGCAGAAGCTGTGGATGCACTGGCAGCCAAAGCACAGTTTCTGTCAACGATGAGTCACGAAATACGCACCCCTCTTAATGCGGTTGTGGGTCTATCTTATTTGCTAAAAGACTCTGATCCCAAACCGGAACAGGTTGACAATATTGATGCTCTCAATTATTCCGGACAATCGCTTCTTACGCTCATTAATGACGTACTTGATTTCAATAAAATGGAGGGAAATCACGTACAATTGGAGGCCATCAATACCGATCTAAGAGTTATTGCCAAACAATTGGCAAAAATTCACGAGCCGCTCTGCTTGAAAAAGGGGATTGCATTTACCGTTGACATTTCCGATTCGGTAGGATCTGTTTTAACGGACCCTGCCCGCATAAATCAGGTACTCAATAATCTCATATCAAATGCCATTAAGTTTACCGATGAAGGTGCTGTTATCTTAAGGATTTCGAGTCTGTCTGAAACAGAAGAAACCTGTATTCTAAAGTTTGAAATCATAGATTCGGGTATCGGTATTTCGAAAGACAACTTCCATAAAATATTCGAATCGTTTTCTCAAGCCAATACAAATACAACCCGCTTGTATGGCGGCACCGGCCTTGGGTTACCTATTGTCAAAAAGATTGTGCAAATGATGGGCAGCGACATTGAATTAGACAGTACCGAACACAAGGGATCTGTTTTCTTTTTCACCATCGAACTTGGTAAGGCAAAGGAATTGGAGAGCACCGAAACCGAAAAACTGGAAATGCTGCCCTTCAAAGGCGAAAGCATCCTGCTGGTAGAAGACAACGAAATTAATGTGATGGTAGGCAAGCAAATTTTGTCGCGATGGAATTTAAAAGTAGATGTGGCACAAAACGGAGCGGAAGCAGTTGAGATGGTGCGTGACAATGATTATAAACTCGTCTTGATGGATATTCAAATGCCAGTTATGAACGGGTACGATGCTTCGACAAATATCAGAACTTTCAACAAAGAAATACCCATCATTGCCCTATCAGCTTCGGTCTTTATGGAAGTGAAAGAAAAAATCTATCAATGTGGAATGTCCGAATTTCTTTACAAACCTTTTAATCCGCAAGAACTCTATAGAATGGTTGCAGGGTTTGTGAACAGGGCTTGATTATTTATAGAAGGCATCGGTTACCACCACCCGCTCACAAAAAGTCATGCCCCCGGTTTCTATCTTCACCAGATAAATCCCATTGGAGACCTCTAAATTTATCGGGTAAGTTGTTTGACCTTCCTGAGCAGGAAAAGCCGCTACCAATTGTCCGACGGCATTATAAACCGAAATAACGGATTCGTTTTCCGGTTTTTCAATCTGCACCTCAAAACGACCGGAATTGGGGTTTGGGTAGATATTGATGCCAGATTGTTTCGAGGTTTTACTGATGCCAATGGTGCTAATGTTTTTGCAGGTTTCTGAAAAACAATTGTCGGCACTTGTCACCTTTAGACAAACGCTGTAAGTATTGGATTGAGAGTAGGTGTAGCTGTAATCAGTGGACGAAGACGATGCACTGTCATTATTTCCAAAATTCCATTGGTACAAGGTATTGTCCTTTTGCGAAGCCTTGAAATCAAACTTGTTTCCGGTCTTGGTAAAACTGAAGTCTGACCTGGGGTTGGGTTTTATGGTTACAGGTTTGGTCACAGAATCTGAGCAACCATCATTAGAGGAATTAAGAGAAACATTATAGATTTTGGAAACGCCGCCAGTCTTGTACAAATGATTTGGTGATTTCTGATTTGAGATTTGCCCATCACCGAAACGCCAATTGTATTTGTCCGCATTTTTCGAGATGTTAATGAAACGAATACTATCAAGCTCACAAATGCCTTGGGTCGAAAAATCGGCAACAGCTTTAGAAAAAACCGTAACTGGTACGTTCAAAGAATCAAAACAATTATTTGAATCAATCCCAATAACCCAATAGGATCGGGTTGAATCTGGTGTAAATGTTACCCCATCTGAAACTAATCCCCGCCAAACATATTTTGATGCTCCTGTTCCTCTAAGGCTTACAGAGGACCCTGAACATATATTATTAGAGGGCGTGGCAGTGAATCCTATAATAGGACTGGTATTTACAGTAATCAGCACAGAATCCTTATTAAAGCAGCCATTGGAATCCTTACCAATCACTGAGTAAGTAGAAGTTATGGAAGGGGTAAAAGGAACTCCGTCTGTAATTCCCTTTGACCATGCATAACTCAATCCACCATTTCCTTTTAAGGTTACTTGTGTTTCAGAACATACTGATGAGGATGGAGAAGCGTCTATTCTTATTACTGGTAATGGATTTACAAGCACTAACGCCGAACTTGTATTGTGGCATCCGTTTGTGTCCGTGCCAGTAACGATATAGGTGTTGCTTGAGTCAGGTACAAAGGAAACGCCATCGGTTATGCCATTTGTCCATTTATAAGTGGCTGCACCTGATCCATAAAAAGTTACTGAGGTCCCTTTACAAACTATTGAACTCGGTGATAGTGTATATCCAACGCTCGGTATAGGTTTAACCAACACGAAGATAGAATCAGATTTACCGTTGCCAAAAGGATTGAAAGGTGTTACTTTAACTTTACCCGAATAGCTACCGTAAATAACTGTGATTGCATTGGTGTTTTTCCCATTGATAATTCTGCATTCAGAAGGCAGAGACCAATTGTAACCAATTGCTCCTGAAACCGGGTTAACAGAATAAGTTGCGGTGTCATTCTTGCATGCCACAGTCGGCCCTGAAATTGAACCTGATGATGAGGGTTTAGAACTACAAGTTACCAGTTTATGAATAAACAAATCACCTGTTCCTTTTGAAGAGAGATAGTATTTACTGGTGTCAGTATCAAAATCAACCGTTTCTCTGAAATCACCTGTTGTGTAAACACTTCCATAAGCATCAACAGCTATTGACTCTCCCCAATCGTTATATATTCCACCAAAACCCTTAACCCAAATATGGTTGCCATTTTTGTCTAATTTAGAAACGAACACATCATCAGTTCCCTTTGATACCAATGTGTCGAAGCCTGACCCCGGATCAAAATCACATATGCCTTGAAAATGTCCTGTAGTATAAACGTTTCCGGAATCATCCAATGAAATCCAATCTCCTGTTTCATTATTTGCCCCTCCCATACCCTTTGCCCATTGAAATTTACCAGCTGAATCCAATTTTAGAATGAAAATATCTCCTCCTGTTGGGGTCAAATTATATGTCCCGGAATCTGGATCAAAGTCAATCGTTCTTTGAAAAACACCCGTAGTATAACTATATCCTTCATTGTCGACCGCTATACTATAAGCATTTTCACCCACAGGACTTCCGATTCTACAAGCCCATATAAAATTTCCGTTGACATTCAATTTTAAAATAAAGATATCCGTAAATCCCAAGGATTTTAGTCGGAAGGTATCCATCCCGGGATCAAAATCCGCATAATCTCCAAAAGCACCAGTAGTAAAAACGTTACCCATTTTGTCAACGGCAATGGAATTTATTTGTTCATCATCTGTTCCTTCAATACTCCTGGCCCATTTGAAATTACCAACCGAAGTTAGTTTTGAAATAAAAATATCATTCCCTTGTAAAGAAGTAAGATCATAGGTTCCAGAACCCGGATCAAAGTCAACTGTTCTTTGAAAATAACCAGTGATATGAACGAATCCTAAGGTGCTGGCATTAATAGATTTGCCTTTGTCAATACCAGTCCCTCCAATTTGTTTAACCCACAAAAAATTGCCGGATGGATCCAATTTAGAAACAAATATGTCGGTATAGCCATATGAAGTCAAGTTACGAGTTCCGGTACCCGGATCAAAGTCTGCTGTACCATTAAAAAACCCCGTAGTATATATGCATCCAGAAAAATCGATAGCAATTGAATTGACATCATCCTCTCCACCACCACCCATCCCCCTGGCCCAAACAAAATTTCCATTGGGATCGAATTTTAATACAAAAATGTCATAGCTACCTGCTGAAGATAGATAACTGATTCCTTTACCTGGATCAAAATCAACAGTTCCTTGAAAGTTACCAACTGTATAAGTGTTACCTGAATCATCAAGTGTAATTCCAGTTCCCCATTCGCTACCCGTACTTCCCATACTTTTTGCCCAACCAAAATTTTGAGCAAAGACTTCAAAGTTTATTAGTGAGAGAAAAAAAAGGATAAGATGTGGTTTCATGAAACAAAAATAATCAAACTCATAAGACTCCGGTTTTTATTTTTCAAAACCTACTAATCCGCCGATCCTGGATTTAGGTTTTTTTGATTTACGAACCTGCCTGCCGCTGGCAGGTAATGAACAAGGATTTATGATTTTAGAAGAAAGCACAACTTCAAAAATAAAAAATCGTTAATCCTTGTTCTTAAATCCTTTACTTCCCAAACCCCTCCGCCACCACCAACTCTTTCCCGCCATGTGTCCAGTTGTAAAAGCCCTCACCGGATTTGACGCCCTTTTTCCCTGCCATTACCATGTTTACCAACAGCGGGCAGGGAGCGTATTTTGGGTTGCCAAATCCTTTGTACAGCACTTCGAGTATAGCCTGACACACATCCAGGCCAATAAAATCAGCTAATTGCAAAGGCCCCATCGGGTGGGCCATGCCCAGCTTCATGACAGTGTCTATTTCTTCTACACCGCCAACCCCTTCGTGCAAAGTCCAGATAGCCTCGTTGATCATAGGCATCAGGATGCGGTTGGCTATAAAGCCGGGATAGTCGTTGGCCAGTGCGGGTACTTTATTCAGGTTTTTAGAAAGCTGGAGTATCAAATCGGTAACCGCTTTTTCAGTGCTGTAGCCATTGATGATCTCCACCAGTTTCATCACCGGAACCGGGTTCATAAAGTGCATCCCGATCACTTTTCCCGGGCGTTTGGTTACAGAAGCTAGTTTGGTGATGGAGATAGAAGAGGTATTGCTCGCCAGTACGCAGCCTTCAGGAGCGAGTTCGTCCATCCGGGCAAATATTTTCAGTTTCAGGCTTTCGTTTTCAGTGGCAGCTTCAATAATCAGATCGGCTTTTGAAACGCCATCCTTCATATCAGTAAAGGTTTTGATGTTGGCCAAAGCGGCATTCTTGTGGGCCTCGGAAATCAGTTCTTTGCTTACCTGTCGGTCCAGATTTTTGGTTATGGTACTGATGGCTTTTTGCAGGGCTTCGGCATCAATGTCAATTAGAGAAACACTGTATCCGTGTTGTGCAAAAACGTGGGCGATACCATTGCCCATGGTGCCTGATCCTATTACCGAAATGTTTTTCATGTGTTGGAATTTTGGGCAAAAATAAGGTTTCGGTTTATGGTTTGGACTGATGCTTCACCAAATCAAAACGATTCAGAACGTTTCTATAAATATTAATAGCTGAATGAAGCAAAAACAGGAGATTCATAAACCCCAGTGTCCAAAACAGTCTTGCATTTAAACGATTGGAAATATTGGCAAAATTGGCCGTAATAAAGGCGTTGACAACCAAAAACAAAATTACCAAAAGATAGGCCGCCACGAAATCCCGACCCATTCCGTTTTTCATGGCGATACTAATTGCCAATGCAGAGGAAAGCAAAAAGAAAAGAATGTACCACCCCGTATAAGTGTGGAAAGCCAATTCTTTCAGCCTTTGTCGGGTCCACATAGAGGCACTTTTTTCGTGCGGAAATTTCTGACTGACAGCCTGCATGCAGTTGTCATAAGTTTCGAAACGATAGATGCCTTCGCCACTGGTGACTTGGGTCAGCTGAATGCCTGTTGTGAGGAGGGCTTTGTAGAAGTGCATCCAAAGATATTTTGGTTCGCTGAAAGTGCCTTTGATGATGGCCTGATATTCCTTTTTGTTTTCTTGCCATCCTCCCGTTTTCAACATGGGGCTTACCGGATTCCACACAAAAAGCCAGGCTGTTTCGGGCAGACTGTCACGGTACCGGCAAATTTTATAATTGTTCGTTCCGCATTTATCATCGAGATAGGTTTGCAAAATGCCGTTCTCCGAGAGCTTACCCATGATAAATGCATGGCTGGTGGTGGTCAATCTGAAACCCTTATCGCTCAGGTAATTTGAAAAGCCCACAGTGAACCATGCCAGTATAGATGTTGCAGCCAGCCAGCCCAATTTACCATAACCAAGCTCTTTTAATCTGAAGATTCGGATAACAAGGAGGATTAAAACAACGACACTCGAAATCATCAGGTGAGAGTAATGGGTAATGGCGGAGACAAAGAACAAAAGCAGGTAGAAAGCATATAGCCATTTAGATGATGCCCTTTCAAAAAAGAGGAGTAATAACGTAAGCAAGGCATACGAAACGAAAATATCGGCCATAATTTTACCGCCCTCCCAAATTACCCCCGTAAAACAGACCGTCAATAAAATCACAGGAAGAAAAAGCCATCGGCAATCCAACGGAAACATTAGTCTGACCACCCGATGTATGAGAAATGAGAGTATAAAATTTTGAAAGAAAACGACAAACCACAGACTCATGCCAAGCGAAAAGAACCTTACAAAAAGCCCGTAAAATATGGGTCTTTCGTCAGGTACAACCATATCGAATCCCGAGGTAATATAGACGGAACTATCACCGGTAAGAAAGGGATATTCGTTGAATAAGGCTCCGAATGATAATATGAAGGTACCCAAAAGCAGTTGTCCGAATCGCAGCAGCCAATGCCTATTTTTATGAAAAAAGGAGTACGACATTTTGTTTTTCAGGGAGGCAATATACGAATAAGAACAAATTGGATTACAGAGAAAATACAAGAGGTAAAGAGTCGGGCCACAAACCTCTGAGAAGAAACTTTAGTATTGGAATTTGGGTTTTGAAATTTGGGTCTTGGTTCTTAAAATTAAAATTTAAAACCGCAGTTTCACCGAAAGCCCGAAATTCCTTTGAGGCGTTGCCAGCCCCATCAGTTGTGGACTGATCTTCATGCTCAAATCCTTGTTGATATCGAACTCACGGAGATGGGCATCCACATTGGCGTCTATAATTTGCAAAGCATATAAACCTATAAATCCCAGAATAGCGAAGTCTCTGGATCTGCGGCGAAAATTGCGGTTTGCCAAAACAGATTCATCACTTAGGTAATAGTACCGATCGTCTATGGTAGCAGAGGCCGTATCTATCCGCTTCAGGTAGGCTTTTTGATAACTGTTCAGGCTGTCCGTATTGCGTTTGAAATACCAGGCCAGCAATCCGCCGCCCACATATATGACGCCTATTTTCCAGTATTTTTCGTTGTAGAACTGACCAAGGCCCGGCACTACAGCCGACATGATGGTTGCTTTCTTAGGCGAATGTTTTTTTACGGAAGTATCGGCAGGCAGACCTCTGTTCAGGGCTGATTCGGCAAATGTCAGAGGCTTTGTCATCATCTGTGCATTTCCGAGAGCCACACCGGTTGAGATAAATACGATGAATAAAAATCCCTTCATTCCGGATGCAATATTAACCTAACAGAAAGCAGGAACGTCTTTATTCTTCGCTCAATTTGGCGAGAATCTCGCGTAAATTCTCCTTTCCATTGAAATGTATGATCACGGTTCCTTCTTCCCCTTTTCTAACCCTCAGGTCCACTTTGGTTCCAAGCTTTGTTGATATTCCCTGTCTGTAACCGCTAAATTCATCTAATTCGAAAAATGGGCCATCGTCAGTTTTCCTCACTTTTCTATGTCCCGAACTATCATTGTTTCGAACCATCTCTTCTACCTTTCGCACCGAAAGATTTTCGGCTACCGTTCGGTCAAAAATGGCCATTTGTATTTCGGGGTCTTCAACATTGATGAGGGCACGGGCATGTCCCATTTGTATTTGACCCTGCTTCAAACCCAATTGTATATCATCCGGTAGTTTTAGCAAACGCAGGTAATTGTTGACTGTGCTGCGTTTCTTGCCTACCCTTTCCCCCAGTTCCTCCATCTTCAAACCGCACTCATCCAAAAGTCTTTTGTAGCTGAAAGAAATATCCAACGCATTCAGTTCTTCACGCTGTATGTTTTCAATAAGAGCCATTTCCAGCATTTCCTGGTCATTGGCCAAACGTATATAGGCTGGAATTTCGGTTAATCCGGCCAGAATTGAGGCACGGGTTCGTCGTTCACCCGAAATAATTTCGTATTTTTCATAGCCGGCTTTTCTGACCGTGATGGGTTGAATGATGCCATGAACCCTGATTGATTCGGCCAACTCTTCCATGGCTTCCTGCTCAAACCCGCTTCTGGGTTGGAAGGGATTAGCAGCAATCTGACTAATGGTAAGATTGGCCACAGAGTTCAGTACCCTGGGCTCAAAAGAGGTAATATCAGTTTCGGCATTCTCCAACAGGGCACTCAAACCTTTTCCCAACGCATTCCTTTTGGCCATCAGCTAACCACTCTTTCTTCGTTTGTGATACGGGTCAATCCGTTTTTCTGCAAAATTTCTCTGGCCAGGTTCAGGTAATTGATACTGCCTTTTGCAGTGGCATCGTGCTCCAAAACCGGTACGCCAAAACTTGGGGCCTCACTCAGCTTGGTATTTCGTTGAATAATGGTGTCGAAAACCAATTGCTGAAAGTGTGTCTTCACTTCTTCTACCACCTGATTTGAAAGTCTGAGACGGCTGTCATACATAGTCAGTAACAAGCCCTCAATTTCGAGATTCGGGTTGATGCTACGCTGAATAATTTTGATGGTATTCAGCAATTTCCCCAAACCTTCCAGAGCAAAATATTCGCACTGTACAGGTATCAGAACTGAATCTGAAGCGGCTAAGGCATTGGTTGTTATGAGTCCTAAAGAGGGAGAACAGTCTATGATGATGAAATCGTATTTGTCTTTGATTTTGCCCAAGACACGCAACATCAGTTTTTCCCTGTTTGGCAAATCAATCATTTCTATTTCGGCCCCCACGAGGTCAATATTGGAAGGCATCAACTCCAGATATTCATTGTCTGTTTTGATGATGACAGAATTGGGATCAATATCCTGAACCAGGGTTTCGTATAAACCAATTTTGATGATTTTCGGGTCGTAACCAAGCCCGGAGGTAGAGTTAGCCTGAGGATCGCCATCCACCAATAAAACCCGATATTCCAAAATAGCGAGACTGTAGGCCAGATTGATGGAAGTGGTGGTTTTCCCAACACCCCCTTTTTGATTTGCAATGCTAATTATTTTTGTCATGGTGTCGTATCTAAAGTTTGCCCGATCTCCATCAGAATGAGTTCAATGCCTTTATTGTTAAAAATCCTCATGGTTTGTTGGTGATCTATTTTGATAAATCCAAAGGTGTCGTAATGCATCCCAATAATCTTATTGCAATGGAGCATTTTTGCCGCCGAACTTGCATCCTCGGCGTCCATGGTAAAGTTATCACCTATAGGTAAGAAGGCAAAATCGAGCCTATATGTTTTAGAAATGAATTCCATATCCATGATCATGGCCGTGTCACCCGCATAATAGAAACAATCATCTGCGTTCTGCACCACAAATCCTGCCGGATTGCCCCCATAGCTTCCATCGGGCAGAGAACTCGAATGAGCGGCCGCCACCATCTTCATTACACCAAAGTCAAAATTCCATTTGCCGCCAATATTCATGGGGTGAGTGTTTGAAACACCATTTGAGTTCAGCCAACTATGAATTTCCCAGTTGCACAGCACTTTTGCACTTGTTTGCTTTGCGACATAAATTAAATCTCCCGTATGATCTTCATGACCGTGTGAAACCAAAATATAATCGGCCTTCAGTTCATCAGGATTGATACCGGCTGCCAATTCATTGCCTCTGATAAACGGATCAAAAATCATTATCTTCCCGCCGGTTTCTATCTGAAAACACGAATGACCCAAATACTTTACTTTTGCCACAATTCAACCTAACTATTGAACTTCAAAACTATTGCTAAAAAACTCGGATAAATGAACAGGTTTGGGGTACTTATTCACATTTGTCTGTTGTTGATATCGTGTACCGGGGGGCATAGAAACGATCCCCGAAAAGTGTTTAAATACAATGCTCCGAACGGCATTTCTTCCCTCGATCCGGCCTTTGCCAGAAATCAGGATAATATTTGGGCGTGCGGACTTCTTTTCAATGGATTAGTGCAAACCGACAGCCTGTTGAACCCTGTTCCGGCTATTGCCAAAAGTTGGGAGATTGCCGACAGTGGTCGTTCTTATATCTTTCATCTGCGACGGGACGTTCATTTCCACGACCACGAAGTTTTCAAAAATGGACAAGGTCGAAAGGTTATAGCTTCGGATTTTGCTTATTCCTTCAATCGCATTTTGGACCCTGAAACTGCCAGCCCTGGTGCCTGGATTTTCAACGGAAAAATGGCAGAAAATGGATTTGAGGCTTTGAATGATTCAACCCTTGTTATCCACTTAATTCGAAGTTTTCCCCCATTCATAGGAATGCTGACTATGCCCTATTGTTTTGTTGTTCCAATGGAGGCCATTGCTGTTTACGGCAAAGATTTCGGCACCCATCCCATTGGAACGGGGCCTTTTATTTATAAAGAATGGTACGATGGAGTGAAACTTATTTTGCACAAGAATCCGCATTATTTTGAAAAGCAAAAAGGGCAATCGCTACCTTTTATAGATGCCGTTTCTATTTCATTTATAGAAAGTCGCCAAACCGAGTTTCTGGAATTCATTCAGGGAAATCTGGATATGTTCGGGGGGCTTGAAAGCAGTTTTAAAGATGAATTTTTGACCAGAAGTGGCACCATTCAAACAAAATACCGTGATAAAATTCAATTGATTCTGAGTCCATATCTCAACACCGAGTATCTGGCATTTAATCTGGATAACACTTCTTCAGGGGGGCAGGGTTCTGTAAGAGATATACATTTCAGAAGGGCCATCAATTATGCTATCGACCGTCCGGCAATGATGAACTACCTGCGAAACAACATCGGCATTCCGGCCCTGCAGGGTTTCGTACCGGCAGGTCTGTCAGCTTTCGATGCAACAAAAAACGGTTTCAAACACGACCCGGAAAGGGCGAGAATTGAACTGTCCAAAAGCGATTATCGCCCAACAGAAAAACTGATTTTGCATACTACCAGGGATTACCTCGACCTGTGCCTCTTTATTCAAAAACAATTGCTGGAAATTGGCATTGTATGTTCGGTGGAGGTGATGCCCTCATCGCTTATGAAAACAGAAAAGAGTGCCGGACGTCTGGCCTTTTTCAGGGGAAGTTGGATAGCAGATTACCCTGATGCTGAGAACTACCTCAGTTGTTTTACCTCGGAAAACAAAGCACCAAATGGCCCGAACTACACTCGGTATCAGAACTCTACGTACGACCAACTTTACGAGCAATCATTAATACAAACCGACGACAGCCTTCGTGTGAATCTCTACCGTCAAATGGATGGTCTGATAATTGAAGCAGCAGCCATTGTACCTCTATTCTATGATCAGTCAGTCAGGCTTTATCAGAAGAATGTTTCAGGAATTTATGCAGATGCGTTGAATTCACTGAATCTGAAATTTGTGAGGAAGGATTGAGTTCCGGCAAATATACTGAATGAAGCTAAAACCGAAAATGTGGTGTTTAAAATACTAATACTTTGTCGCTATCCACCACCCAACTGGTCAGTTCGGCCAAATTGCTGATTTCTGCCCTGTCTATAAGCGTAATATTTTTTAAACCTCTCGCATCGGCACAACTCCCGCATATTTTCACTTTAGCCCCTTTGTTGAGTGCGAGTTTCATCATCCGTTCTATGTTGTAGTATCCGTTCGGCGTGTTTTGGTTGGCAATGGCACAATTGGCCGCATCGGCCATCAAAAAGATTCTTACTTCAACAGTATTGTGATCTTTACCAAGCTGGTTTGCAAGTCGCAAAGCATTGTATGCTTTCTCCGTTCCGTAAGGGGCATCGTTTATGATGATTAATATTTTCAAGTGACGTTTACTTTAATATTATTCACTCATGGGATAACCCATATCAATCCAATCTGCCTTTAGGTTTTTCGAAAGATTGAGCAGTTTGTGATTGGTAAATTTCATCTCATTAAGCACAGTGAAGGCCGGGCGAATGTTCGGACAGTCACTAAAAGGGCAACACCCGCAGTAAATGACAATATTGGCGTCCTTTGAAAGTTGGCCAACTTCATTCTTTAGCTTGTTAATGTTTTTTTTATCCCTCCCTTCACCAATGTAAATAGCATTTTTGATCAGTCCGGACGGGCCAACACTATAAATGAAAGTGGCCGGATTGTTTCCATCTTTAATAATTTTAACCAAATCGGAAGGCGACATCAGTTGACTTTCTGTCCATGGCTCACTGCTTTTATTTGATCTAAAGCTAAGGGATACAAAAGCCGGCATTCCCAATGTGACAAGCGAAACGAAAGTGATTTTCAGTTTATTCATCATAATTGATTTTAGAAATTTTTAAAGAACCAGTATTTTTCGAACCAGACTTTTGTCCAGTGCCAGATATAGCCCGGCGGTTTCATTTTAACGGATGGCAGCGGTGTAGCATAAAAGTTACCTCCGGCATAAGCCGCTTTACGATCACCCATTTCCAGGAAACATTGTCCATATCCGTCAAAGGTTTTGTCAGGTTTCTTGCCTTGGATTCTTCGAATGATGTTATGGGCCACTGTGTTGGCCTGATAGTGTGCAAAAACACCGGCCTTTGGCAATGGTTTACCCATTTCAAGCGGAATGGATGTGATGTCTCCAATGGAATAAACATTGAGAAAGTCCGTTTCCATCGTGTGGCGGTTCACTTCAATCCAACCGGATTTTCCAACCAGTGTTGTTTCCTTAATAACGGCCGGACATTGGTGTTTCGGGGTAAAGGCAAGCAAATCAAATTCAGTTGTCTTGCCATTGCTAAATGTCAGGGTCTTTTTATCTGCCGATTCCAATTGATGTTCGGGAAAATAAAGGATGCCTTTGCTTTCAATCATTTGTCGGACCCTTCCGGACAATTCACTTCCGGCTACTCCCATTGGGCCGGGTTCGGGCGTGAAAAGTGAAATTTCCACCTTGCTGCTCAGTCCTTTTTTACGAAAATAATTTTCTACGAGCATGGCTGCTTCATAAGGAGCAGCTGGGCATTTGAAAGGCAGTGAGGTAACCAATAGTGCTATTTTGCCTCCCATAATGTTTTTGAGTTCTACGCTAAATTTCATCGCTCCACCCAAAGTATAAAAATCAAATCCATAATCATTCAGGTGATGTTCACAGATTTGCTCTACGCCAAGCGATATGAGCATATAATCCCCTTTGTAATTCTTACCATTTGCCGTAACGGATATTTGTTGTGGATTCACTTTTTCAATTTCGCCTATGATGACTTCGATACCTTTACCGGAAATTTTTCGGGTCTGCCGGTAAATCTGTTCCGGCTTTCGTTTGCCAACCATCAACCAGAGAAGCGAAGGAGTGAAAACATAGTTCTCTTCTTTTTCAAAAAGTAATATGCTGGCTTTATGGCCAATTTTATTACTCAATATTTTAGCTGTTACAATTCCACCCGTTCCGGCTCCCAAAATCAAAATGGTTGGTTTCATATTTTTTCCAGAATGATCTGGTGCTTTTTCAAATTATCTATCAGCACCTCTCTCATCAGCCGGCAAGCCGCCGCCACTTTTTCTGAAGAAAGTGAAAAGTAGTTACATTGCCCTTCTCTTCTGATGTTCAGTATCCCCTTTTTGGTCATTATGGAAAGATGTTGGGAGAGGTTTGATTTCAAACCACCGGTTACCTCCAGAATGTCTGAAAAACAAAGCTCCTTTTCGCCAAGAATATCAATAACTTCAATACGTAAAGCATGCCCCAATGCCTTACATACATCGGCATGTAGTTCAAATATTTCCTTATCAGCCATGGGTTTATAGTTTAATAGTTCACAAATATGTGAAATATTAAAATAACCGGCAAGTATTTTCGCGAATATTTAAGACTAAAGCCGAAATTTCAGACCGGTAATTAATACAATTTCATCAGTAGGAGCCCACACTCCGGTAAAGGGGAGTGTCAACATGGCCTGAATTCAGACGGAAGAATTTTGTTTGCCTGATGTTGGCATAGTTTTCAATGTAACTAAAACAGGTTAACTGCTTTTTCGTGTATTAAACAACTGCTCAAAGAGCCAAAATGCATTTTTTCCCAAATTACACATTATCTGCCTGATTTTAAATTCATTATCCTGACTGATTTGTCTCGTTCCGGGTAGGACAAAAAATGGGTCGTCCTTCAAATGGTGTCGGGGGATAAAATTCAAACCAGACCTGTTGCCGATGAAATTCAACAACACTCGGCATCGAACTGAACAGGTAGGCATTTCGCTGTTCCGTAACTGCAAAACACGCAACAATCGCCAAGTTTGGGCTTCAAAACGACTTTACAGTTTTCGCATTGATAAAAATATTGGCAAGCATGGGTTGGCATTTCTTCTTCCTTTTCATGTTTGCAGTGCGGGCAAGTAATTACCGATTTTGTCGTTACTTCCATTCATTCTTAGTGATCATGCCTTTGCCCTGCTCCACTTTTCAATATAAACTCGCTGCTAATTAAATAGGCTCCTGATGTAACAACAACTTCGCCTTTTTTTATTCCTGAGAGGATTTGAATAAGGTATTTATTCTCCGAGCCTGTTTCAACCATGCGTTGTTCAAATGTTGTTTCATCTGTTTTTACCCAAACGGTTTTCATTTTCTCTAAAAGAACAGCTGACTTTGGAACTGCCAAAACAGGTTGAGTTATTTTCTTGGGATTAACATAAACCATCATTCCGGGGAGGAGTTTGTTTTTTATATTGTCAACCCTTATGCGGAGCAGCTGAATTTTACGACCCGCTTCTACACTTGGATTGTTGAACACAAGACGACCATTATAAACTTCATCGGGCGATGTTACTGAGATAATCTGGTATGAATTATTGTCGTTTATTTTTTCGGATGTGTAAACTTGTGCTTCAACCCAAACCTGTTTTAATCCTGAAATTTTTAATAACTTTGTTCCTTCTTCAACATACATTCCTTCCTTAACCGGCACTTCGGTTACATAACCTTCTTCCTTAGAAAAGAAGGTTATCTGTGGAGATACAGTTTTGTTTTTTTCGATATCTGTGATTTGGTTTTGACTGAGTCCCCAAAGCAATAGTTTATTTTTTGAAGCAGCAAGCATCTTTTCAATAAATTTGTTGGGTATGTGTTGTTGCTCCTTTTTCTCTGTTAATGACAGGAATTCTTTTTCATCGGCTATAAGTAATTCACTGTAAATATTGTAAACGGGATTTCCTTTTCTTATATATTCTCCGGATGTTTTAATGAAGAGTTTATCAATTCTGCCTTTAACCCGGCTGCTGATAGTAGTTACCTGTTCTTCGTCAATGGCAACGGTGCCAAGAATTGTGGATGCGGGAATAATAACCTTGGTTTTTACCGTGTCGGTTTCAATAGCGGCAAGAAGTTGTTGCCGTTTATCGAGTGTGATAAAATTGCCCTTGTGTCCCTGATGCGAATTTGTTTTTTTCTCAACTTTAGTTAAAGACATATTGCAAACGGGACAGGAAACCGGTGTGCTTCTTATAATGCCCGGGTGTTTGGGGCAGGTGTAGTAACTTTCGCTTCGATGTTCTTTATTATTTTCGTTTTTATGCTTGCAGCTACTTAATGACAAGACAACTGACAACAAAAGCAATACAATTTTATGGAGCATCTTAGTTTTCGTTTAAAAATGTTTCATTGTCAGTTAAAAATCCTGTGTGTTCGGCAACCTCCTCATTTGCTGAAAGTCCGCTGATAATGGTTGTGTTGCCATTGGTTACTATACCGGTGGTCACTTTTCGCAATCGAAATATGCCTGCTCCGTCTTTGGTAGTTCCTATTTTTACCCACACAAAAGAATTAAGCCCCGTGCGGTAAACTGCAGAAACGGGAATTTGACTCCGAAAGTTTTCGGGGCGGTTTGCGGTCTGAGGAAATTCAGCAGTAACTAATGAATTTAGTTTTAATTCACCCTTTGGATTTGGCAAATTAATTCTTACCCTGACAAATCTTTGCTTATCATCTTCGAAGGTTTGTTCTATCAAAGCAATTTTGCCACTAAGAGGTTTGTCGGGAAAAAGTTCGGAAGTTATTTTTACCTGATGATTGCTTTGCAATGAAGCTTGAAATTCAGAAGAAATGGAAACGATGGCCCATACATTTTGCAAATCGTTTACATTGAAAAGAGTTTCGCCTTTGTTCACATAAATCCCTTCACGGATTTGAGAATTGGATGAGTTAAATTTTTTAGATACATTACTTTTCCCATTCATGCTATTCATTGGTGCTTGGTTTGAAGTTTCTGAATAGTTTTTTAATTCTGAATTGAAAAGAACATAACCGTCAGAAGGGCTGTAAATGCTGATGGTTTTTGTGAGGGTTCCTTTCTTTTCTAAAGCCGAAATCTGATTGTCTGTAATGCCCAGCAGTTTTAATTTCTGACGTGACTGTTCTAACAGCGATTTTTCCTTTCCTGAATGCAGTAGAAACAAATGTTCCTCCTGAAAGGTGTTAAGTTCGGGACTATACAATTCCAAGATTTTGTCGCCTTTTTTTACGTATTGCAATTCGTATTTCACAAAGAGTTTTTCAATTCTTCCGCCAAAACGTATTGAAACACTTTGGTTACGGGTTCTGTCAATGTCAATATATCCTTGTCTTTTGATCATTTGCGGGCCATTCGGTGATGATATTTTCAAGGTTGATTGCCTTGATAAGACCTGTTTGTTTGGTGCTGCGATTTGGTAGCTTGCATCATCCACTTTCAGTTCAAGTTTCATTTTGCATTTCTGGCATATTCCCTGATCCGGGCTAAGTACTTCCGGGTGTAAGGGGCAGGTGTAAACTGTTGGATGTTGTTCGTGTTCTTTGATATGTTGCCGATTTTCTTCGGCTTTGTTGCAAGCCGAAAAAAGGATTGCCAGCAAAACCGACATGTTATTTAATCTCCTTTTCATATTCATATTCAGCTTCTAATTTTAAGATATTGAACAGTTTGTCAATCATTTCTATTTTCTTCATCAACAGCATTTCCCATGCATCGAGCAAAACGAAAAAGTCTCCGGTATTTTGATTGTAAGCAAGGAGATTGGCCTGTAAGTTATTTTCAAAAGCCGGAATGATATCTTTTCTGAAATTTTCATATTGGCCGGTTTCATAGTTCAGCATGGTAAGTTTCTCGGTCAGCATTCTTCTCGCCATCAGTTCCATGGTTTGCTTTTCCAATTCCATTGATCTAATTTGAAACCCGATTGATTTCGACTCGGAGCGATACCATTTTGCAGACCATGGCACGATTGGGACTGAAATCATGCCCATTAAGGACCATTGATTTGGCATACCGAACATTTGGGCATGTTCTGCCCTTATTCCAAAGTCGGGTTTCGTGCCGATTTTCATTACCTGTTGTTCTAATTTCATGGATAGAATATAGTTTGACAATGCAATAATGTCATTTCGGTTCGAAATATCTCCGCTATCGTCAGTTGGCTGATATGTACGCGGTTCTATCAATGTATCAATTGAAAACGCTTTATTCACATCCCGAACCATCAGTATATTCAGGCCGATATTGCTTTCGGCGATCAATCCCGACAGCATATATTGCATGTTCTTTAGTTCAATCAAACGTGCTCTAGCCTTGTACATGGTTTGTAATTGCGATTGGTTGCTGCTGAATTTTGCTTGGGTAGTGGCAAGCAACAGGCTTAAAACAGCTTCACTTTCCGAAATGATTTGCTGTTTTCTCTCGTTAGCAAATCTTTTGTAATAGAGAATTTTGGCCTCGCGTCGCAATTGATTTTTAGTCCAATCCCTTTTGTTTTTTTCAATTTCTGAAAGCGAATTGAAGTAATCTTTTTTAGCACTGAGTTTACTTTGATTGGGTATTATTTGTTCAATAGAAAAAGCAATTCCAGCCTGGTTCGCCGGGTCTTTTTCTCTGATCATGTAAAAGCTGTACGGAAAACGCATGACTCCCGCTGAGATTGTCGGAGGCATCCAAGCCGTAGAGCCTGTTGCCTTTGCGTGCCATGACAAAGCGTTTTGTTCGTACTGATGAAGTGAAGGGTAATTGGTTTCAATCTGCAGTATCATTTTTTCCAACGAAATGTAGGTGGTATCTTGTGCCTGAATTTCTATCAGGGATGAGTACAGCAACAGTATGAGTTGTATCTTCTTTATCATTTGATCAGTCCGTTATTTCCAAATATTCTACCTTGCCTTGTTTTCTTACTTCTCTTTCTTTTACCATTTGATAAATGACAGGAAGAACAATCAACACAAACAAAAGGGAAGTTATCATTCCGAAAACAAAAGGAATGGTAATGGGTTTCATCACATCACTGCCTACCCCTGTTGCCAGTAAAACAGGCAGTAACCCTATCATGTCCACCATTACGGTCATCAACTTTGGGCGAACCCGTAAAACAGCACCGGAAAAAACTGCGGCATTAATTTCTTCATTTGAAAGTACAGCACTGTTCTTTTTTTCTACTGTATTTTTTATGGCTTCATTCAGATAAACCAGCATTAATACACCGGTTTCAACTGCAATTCCAAACAGGGCAATAAATCCTACGGCAACGGCAACCGAAAAATTCACATCAAAAAAATACATAGAATAGACACCACCGATAAGAGCAACAGGAATACTGGTCAATACAATGAACATTTCTGAGGCTGAATGAAAGGTGTAAAACAGCACGAATGCAATGATAAGCAGCGTAATGGGGATGATGATTTTTAATCTTTTTTCAGCACGAACCTTACTTTCATATTGTCCACTCCAATTGATATAGTAACCTTTAGGCAAATTTTTAAAGTCATTATCAATTTTGGTTTTGGCATCTTTTACTACGCTGCCCATGTCCCTGCCACGCACATTAAACAAAACCGTTCCGCGGAGCATGGCGTTTTCGGAATTAATCATGGGAGGGCCTTCTGAAATTTCAAGGTTGGCGACCGAGGAGAGTGGAATAACGCCGTAGCTGTTTGTTTGAATGGGAGTTCGTTTTATTTCAGCAATATCACTTCGGAAGTCCTGTGCCAAACGCATAGAGACGCTAAAACGCTGACGACCTTCTACTGTTTGAGTTAATGGCATACCACCCAATGCCATTTCAATAATCATGTTCACCTCCTCAACAGACAAATTATAACGGGCTATTTCTTCGCGGTTGATTTCTACATTCAAATATTTCCCCCCCGTCAATTGCTCTACATACAAGTCAGCAAGACCATCAATGCCCTTCAGTGATTTTTCTATTAGCCTTGAAAGGTTGTAAACGGTGTCTAAATTTTGCCCGTATATTTTCACACCTATATCCGTTCTTACGCCTGTTGAAAGCATATTGATGCGGTTGATGATGGGCTGTGTCCATCCGGTTGTAACTCCGGGTATCTGCACTTTTTTATTCATTTCAGAAATGAGTTTTTCCTTTGTCATTCCTTTACGCCATTGTGATTTAGGCTTTAAAACGACAATGCTTTCTATCATACTAATGGGAGCATTATCAGTGGCGGTATAGGCACGACCTGCCTTGCCCAACACATTTTCCACTTCAGGAAAACTTGTAATGATCTTATCCTGCACTTGTAAAATGCGTTTTGCCTCATTGTTGGAAACATCGGGAAGTGTGACAGGCATGAACAGAAGCGAGCCTTCATCCAATGGAGGCATAAATTCGGAACCAAGGCGGATAACAAATGGAATGCTTCCCAGTACGATTAATGCAGAAATGGCAATCACTGTTTTTCCCCAACGCTGGCAAAGTCGTAAAACAGGAGTGTAAATTTTAATGAAGAAATTGGCAACCGGATTTCTGCTTTCGGGGATGAGTTTTCCTTTCATCAGGGTGCGTAACAACATAGGAACAATAAAAAGTGCTACAATGGCAGAGCCAATCATCGTAAAAGTTTTTGTCAGTACCAATGGTGAAAAGAGTTTCTTTTCCTGTCCTTCCAAAAAAAGAATGGGTGCAAATGAAATAAGTGTAACAAGTATGGAAAAAAAAACGGCTCTTCCAACCGTGCGTGACGAACGCTCAATAATTTTGAGGCGTTCTTCTTCGCTTAATTCTTTGGTATTTCCAATGCGTTGTTTTTCCATTATTCGTCTGTTTTTAAAATTGCCTTCACTAATTCTTTGTAAGCATTCTCCGTCATTACAATACCGGAATCTACCAAATCACCAATGGCAAGAGCCACACCACCAAGTGACATGATATTGAGTGATATACCAAAGAGTTTGATTAACATAAATCCAATCAGTACTGATAAAGGAATAGCCACGATGGCTACTATGGCACTTCTTACATGAAACATGAAAAGCAATACCACCAATGAAACGACAGCGATTTCTTCCCAAAGGGCCTCTTTCAAAGTGGCAATAGCTGCTTCAATCAGGTTACTGCGGTCGTAAGCGATTTTAATTTTCACTCCGGGTGGTAATCCTTTTTCAACCTCACCTAACCGTTCCTTCACGCGGTCAATTATTTCTTTGGCGTTCTCACCATAACGGGCAACTACAAGTCCGCCGGCTACTTCACCTTCTCCGTTTTCGTCAACAATACCCAAACGGATATCGCTGCTCATTTGCACATCAGCCACATCTTTCAGCTTTATGGGGATAGATTTATAGGCACCAACAGAAATTTCTTCGATGTCTTTTATGTTCTTTATATAGCCCAATCCCCTTATCATGTAGCCCATGCGGTTCATTTCGAATTTGCTGCCACCTACATCCCGGTTGTTCGCTTTTATTGCGTTTGCCACATCCATGGCCGAAATGCTGTAGTAAATCAATTTGTGAGGATTGATACTGACCTGATACTGTTTTTGAAAACCACCGAAAGAGGCAACTTCGCTGACACCCTTCACATTTTGCAAAGCAAATTTCACATACCAGTCCTGCACGGCTCTAAGTTCTCCCAAATCATAACCATCGCCTTGTAATGAATACCAAAACACATGACCAACGCCTGTTCCATCAGGGCCGAGGGTTGGCGTTACGCCTTGCGGCAATGCCTTTTGTGCAAAGTTTAGTCGCTCCAGAACACGGGTTCTTGCCCAATATATTTCTGCATCGTCATTAAAAATAACGAAAATGAAACTCATGCCGAACATAGAAGCTGCACGAATGGTTTTGATTTTAGGAATACCTTGTAAATTAGAAACAAGTGGATATGTAATCTGATCTTCTATAATTTTTGGATTACGACCCATCCACTCGGTATATATGATAACCTGGTTTTCGGAGAGATCCGGAATGGCATCAACAGGAGTATTTATGATTGAATAGGTGCCTCCGGCAACTATCATTGCAATACCAAGCCATACCATAAACCGGTTATGTATTGACCATAAAATAATTTTTTCTATCATGACAGGTATGACTTATAAATGACCTTATCGCTTGTGTTATTTTTTTTTTTTGAGAAATTCAATGTTGGCAAATTAACCTATTTGAACCTAAAAATTGCTGTCTTCTGTGGCCGATTATTTTATTAAAATGTTTCACATGTCCTTTGAATAACTTTTTACGGTTCTTCACTTCTCGGTCCTTTTGGAAGATAAACAAAGTACCTCGAGCATCTTTTCGGTTGAAAGTATTTGATACTATTGTCAACTAATGAACCGAGAACCGCAAAGCGGTGTGTCCCTTCAAACGATTTGAACGGGGATGACATTCCCATTTTAACTTTCGCATTACGGATATTTCTTTGTGATCTGTTATTGTCGGGTTGACTTTCTTTAATTTCTGTAGGTATGCGTTCGGCAGCTTCGCCAATCATTTTAAAATTTCGGATCATTGTATATGCTGTTTTTCCTTCTGACAAAATTGGTTCGAAGTTAAATCCATCGGAACAAACAAGAATTTTGACGGTACTGTCAATTATATCTTTTATCAAAAGGTGGCGATGGAGTTTATACATTGACTATGTCATTTTCAATTTGCTTCCGGTAAACCGACCTGATGTCATTTTTCGATTCCTCGATATCAAATCAACTTTTCTTTTCAATTGAAGTTCGAGGAAACAGGTCACATCAATGAATCCGATTCCTATTGTTTTAGCGAGTTCATCAAGGATGTCAATTCTGATTTTGTCTGCTGAGAAATCATCGCGAAATATCAAACCAAAAAGACCAATCGAACCGAACGAATAGTTTTTTGTCAGTTCCGCATTCAGATTTTGAAGCCTGTGATAATCTTCATCAAATGCACGCATGCCACAAATATAGACAGATAGACAATTCAATTACCGGCCATTTCCTGCATTTAGTGATATTTTATAAAACCACCTCCTATCTCATCGTCTCCCCCAACCATTTAAAAAACTCATGCTGCCACACCAATCCGTTTTGGCAACCTGTCACCCAGTGGTTTTCGTCGGGGAAGTATAGCAGCTTGCTTTTGATGCCCTGCAACTGGGCCGCCTGAAAAGCTTCAAAGGCTTGCCCGTCAGGAACACGATAGTCTTTGCCGCCTTGTATGATTAATATGGGCGTATTCCATTTGCTTACCCGCTCGATGGGGTTGAAGTCGGTGTAGCTTTTGTTGGTGCTGGTTTTCCAGTAGGGCCCTCCCAAGTCATGGTTGACAAAAAACATTTCTTCGGTGGTGCCATACATGCTTTTGGTGTTAAAAATGCCGTCGTGGGCAATGAAGGTTTTGAACCGGTTCTCGTGAATACCCGCCAGATAAAACACAGAATAGCCGCCATAGCTGGCCCCAACACATCCCAGCCGGGATTTATCAACGTATGGTTCTTTGCTCACATCGTCTATGGCCGACAAATAATCTTTGATGTTCTGTCCGCCCCAGTCGCCGCTGATTTGGGCATTCCATTCTACCCCGTGACCGGGCATACCCCTGCGGTTGGGAGCCACCACTATATAACCCTGAGCGGCCATCAACTGAAAATTCCAACGGAAAGAGTAAAATTGAGAGAGGGCAGATTGCGGCCCGCCCTGACAATACAAAAGGGTCGGGTATTTTTTGGTCGGGTCGAAGTCGGGCGGGTAAATCACCCATACCAACATTTGCTTTCCGTCGGTGGTGGTCACCATGCGTTTTTTCACCTCGCTGAGTTTTATTTTTGAATAAGCCACATCATTGACATGGGTTAGTTGCGTCATTTCACCTGTTGTTAAATCAACCGTGAATAGCTCGGCAGCATGATTCATATCTGTTCTGGAAACCACCATTTTATTCCCTGACTGTCCGATAAGACCGGCTATATCAAACTGGCCTTTGGTGAGTTGTATAACGGGTAATTTATCGTTTGGTATTACAGTTTCAGGAACAATCACTTCAAACAGTTGGACGGTACCGTCAACGGCAGCGTTGAAGTAAATTCTGGAACCATCGGCACTCCAGCGAAAACTACTCACCGTTCCGTCCCAGTCTTTCGTAATATTAATCCTCGTACCATTCA
The DNA here is from genome assembly GCA_020053795.1 of Bacteroidia bacterium. Lineage (GTDB taxonomy): Bacteria > Bacteroidota > Bacteroidia > NS11-12g > UBA9320 > JAGVMN01. The sequence continues at coordinate 24,174 of JAGVMN010000007.1, forward strand.
GTAAGATTACGATATCATTCTTGTCAGCCTCATTGCCTTCGGTTTTCATTTGCAGCCAGGCCAGATCGCCATTTCTTGCAAAAGCCGGGTCGGTATCGTAGCCCTGATTGTTTCCTGTAAGGTTTGTGGTTGTCTTTGAGGCAAGGTCATAAGCGTAAATGTCAGTATTGGTGCTGACCGCGTAATCAGTTCCGAATTTCTTTTTGGCTACGTAGAACACTTTTGTGCCATCATTATTCCAGGTATAATCTTCCGATCCGCCAAAAGGCATCATCGGGCAGTCATAAGGTTCGTCTTTCATAATATCCGTTAAATTCCATCCCGCGTCTCCATCCCCTGTGCCATGATCATCAGGAGGGATAAGCGGCTTGATAATAATATGATTGTATTTCCCGTCTTCCCAGGTATCCCAGTGGCGGTAATTGAGGTTGTCGAAAATCATCACGTTCGACTTCCCGAGTTCAGGATAAAAATCTGAACCTGTAACAGGTGTCACTTTTACTTCCTGAACATTGATTTGATATTTTTTATTGGGTGATACGTTTCGATCTGCAATCAGATCATGGTTCTTCTTAATTTCCACCGGGATGCCACCATTGACGGGAATCTTATAGTATGAAGTCGTTTTCTTGTTAGAATCAAGATCAAACTGACCCACAGAATAAACCACCCATTGTTTGTCGTCCGAAAGCCCGATTGCCGAAACCCTGTTGAGTTTCCAAAGTAGCTCAGGTGTCATATTATCCTGGGCGTTAATGATGGGATTGAGGCATAGTTGCAGAAGAAAGAGAAGGTAGATTCGCTTTAAACCTGATTGACATATTGTTACAGGTGATTTTGAAGTGACGGCCATAATTCAGTTCTTAATAACAGGTTTCGAATTTAATAAGTATTCGTTTCTAAATTGTCTGAACGATGATTTATGTGATTGATCTGATTGGTTTGAAGATTGAAAAAATCAGAACAATCACCTTAATCAAAAAAATCATAATTCAGACGTTGGGGGAATAGATTCTGAGTAATCCTGAAATAAATACAGGATGACTTCAGAATGACCGCCGGATGGTCGCTTGAATAACGACAATTTTTAGCCAAATTTGCAGCCTATTTTTGCAGCATGATCCATATAAATTTAATCAGAGAAAATTCAGAAGACATCATAGAGCGGTTGGCGATTAAAGGACTTGATGCACGCTCTGAAATTATGGGGATTCTGAATTTGGATGGTGAGAGGAAAGCCATCAAACAAAGATTGGATCAGAATCTGGCAGAGGCGAATATTTTGGCCCGACAAATCGGTGACATGCTTAAGCAAAGCAAAAAAGAGGAAGCAGAGGTACTCAGAAATCGAACGATAAAGCTAAAGGAACGATCAAAAGAGCTTGAACAAAAATTCAGCGAGGCTGAGCAAAAATTGTTCGACAAACTGGTGTTGATTCCCAATGTTCCGTCACGCTCGGTTCCGAAAGGAAAAACACCCCAGGACAATGATATTGTACTGACAAATGGAGCCATGCCGGTGTTGAATGCAAACGCTCAACCACATTGGGAACTGGCGAAGCGTTATGACCTGATAGATTTTGAGCTGGGGGTAAAAATTTCAGGAGCCGGATTTCCTGTCTATAAAGGCAAGGGAGCCCGACTGCAAAGAGCTTTGATTAACTTCTTTTTGGATGAAGCCATAAAGGCGGGCTATCAGGAAGTTCAGCCACCTATTCTGATTAATGAGGATTCAGGATTCGGAACAGGGCAGTTGCCTGACAAAGAAGGACAAATGTACCATGTGGGTATTGACAGTCTTTTTTTGATTCCGACCGCTGAGGTGCCCATCACCAATCTGTACAGGGATGTTATTTTAAAGGAAGAAGATTTCCCTGTCAAAAACGTAGGTTACACGCCATGTTTTAGAAGAGAAGCGGGTAGTTATGGCCAAGAAGTAAGAGGGCTGAATCGTTTGCATCAGTTCGACAAAGTGGAAATAGTTCAGCTCGCAAGTCCGGAAAACTCTTATACCGTTTTGGAAGAAATGCAAACCTATGTTCAGGGACTTTTACAAAAACTGGGATTGCCCTACCGCGTTTTGAAGCTTTGCGGTGGGGATATGAGTTTTGCTTCTGCCTTGACTTATGACATGGAAGTCTATTCAGGGGCACAGCAAAAATGGCTGGAGGTCAGTTCGGTTTCCAATTTCGAATCTTTTCAAAGCAACCGCCTGAAGCTGCGGTATAAAGACAAAGAGGGTCAGATGCATTTGGCTCATACGCTCAACGGCTCGGCATTGGCATTGCCCCGAATCGTGGCTGCCTTGCTGGAAAATAATCAATTTTCTGGCGGAATAAAGATGCCTGAAGTGCTTCACCCATATCTCGGTTTTACAGAAATAGTATGATGGTAATTCGATCATTAATGGTTCTGCTGATAGTCATTGGATTTTATAGCCGGGCTATTGCCCAATGGGGGCAACCTTGTGTTGACAGCAGCAGGGTTCAACCCTATTACCAGTGCAATCGTCCCGAATTTACACCAGTGTGTGGATGCAACAACAAAACCTACCGGAATGATTGTGTTTCATTCAATCAATATGGTATTTCTCAGAACAATCTGAAAAGCGGCGTTTGCCCTTCTGATTATTTCTTTTTTGATTTTTGGCCCACCATTGCCAATGAGCGTTTCGATTTCTATTTGCAGTTTGCCGACAGGGGAACAGCGACTATTTTTATCTACGATTCCTATGGGTCATTGCTGTTTTACAGACTTGTAAACAATACGACTTATTTTAATCAAACATTTACATTAGGCGGCTACAAAACAGGAGTTTATTTTCTTGTGGTTCGTGCCGGAAGTAAAAATGAAGTCAAGAAGTTTGTAAAAGCACCTTCCTATTAATGCAATTAAAAACAATACATACCGGAAACTTTAAATTGGACGGCGGGGCCATGTTTGGCGTGGTGCCAAAAGTAATATGGAACAATCTTAATCCGGCAGATGAAAACAACCTTTGCAATTGGGCCATGCGTTGCTTGCTTGTAGAAGACGGTAAAAGGTTAATACTGATTGACAACGGAATGGGGGAGAAGCAGCCTGAAAAGTTCTTCGGTTATTATCATCTTAATGGCGATGATAGCCTGAAAAGGTCTTTGAACAAAGCCGGAGTGGATTTTGGTGACATAACCGATGTCTTTCTTACCCATCTGCATTTCGACCATTGCGGAGCAAGCCTGAAATGGAACAGTGGCAAGACACTTTTGGAACCAACCTTTCCAAACGCGGTTTACTGGAGTCACCCAAAACACTGGGATCACGCCTTAAGCCCAAACCCAAGAGAAAAACCTTCTTTTTTAAAAGAAAATTTTGAGCCTTTGTTGGCAGCAGATCAAATCAAATTTATCGGACGTGATTTGCAACTCACAGAAAATTTCAGGGTAAAATTGGTTTATGGCCATACAGAAAGTATGATGTGTCCTGTGATCAAATACAAAGACAAAACGATTGTCTATATGGCCGATATGATTCCTTCTGCCGCACATGTTCCGGTCAATTATGTCATGGCATACGACATAAGACCCTTGAATACCATGGCTGAAAAAGGTGATTTCCTCAAAGAGGCGGTAGAGAATGATTACATACTTTTTTTCGAGCATGATTTATTGAATGAATGCAGCACTGTGATTCAAACAGAACGCGGTTATAAAGCAGACAGGGTTTTTCCATTAATAGAAATTTTATAGTTCATGGATTTTGAATTATTTCTACATTCCGCTTCCTGGGTAAGTCTTTTGACTTTATCGTTTCTGGAAATTGTGCTTGGCATTGATAACATTATTTTCATCAGCATTATCACCGGTAAATTGCCACAGGAAAAACAAAAAAAAGGACGTTTATTGGGTTTGGCTCTGGCCTTGATTATGCGAATAATTTTGCTTTTTGGTATTGCCTATATTGCTTCATTAACGCATCCGCTTTTCTCGGTTTTGGGTGGAGACATTAGTGGAAGAGATTTGATTTTATTAGGCGGCGGTATTTTTCTCATCTATAAAAGTACCATTGAAATTCATGAGAAGTTGGAGCCTGAAAAAGAAAAAATAGGATCATCTAAAAAGCGGACTTTCGGGGCGGCTATTTTTCAGATAGTGCTTATAGACCTTGTATTCTCCTTCGACTCCATTTTAACTGCTGTTGGATTGGTTAAGGAAGTCACAATTATGATTGCTGCAGTTGTCATATCAATGCTTATCATGATGGCCTTTAGCCATTATATAGCAGATTTTATCAATGACCGCCCTACCCTTAAAGTGTTGGCACTCAGTTTTTTGATCATGATCGGTTTTATGCTGGTATTTGAGAGTCTGCACACCTTTCATCATCAGGAAATACCCAAGGGTTATGCCTATTTTGCCATGGCTTTTTCCTTTGGGGTTGAATTGCTCAACCTCAGGGTGAGGCGGCATTATCTGCCCAAAAAGTAAAATTCGGAAAATTTTACGGCCTAAATGCGTACAATTTATTATTATTTTTGATTGTGTCTGGCCTTTTGTCATTTATTCGCCTTTAAGTGCCTTGTCATAAACAAAGCTACCTCATTATTCTAATATGATACGACAAAAGGCGTTTGCCATAGAACTTGGTTGCATAAAATGGAATAATAATGGCTAACCTGACTATTTCTGCAATTCGTTGCTTATCGGAAGCTTTTCATTTTGCCAGGCTTTTATTCCACCAACCAATTCAAAGACAGCAGTGAATCCCAGTGAACGCATCTGACTGGCGGCAGCCGCACTTCTGCGGCCGGAATGACAATAGACGAAAACAGGCTTTGTTTTATCAAGAGTTGAAACAAGCTTGTCAAAATCTTTTCCATTCCAGTCTATGTTTCTTGCATTGGTCAAATGACCGACGGAATACTCTTCTGGTGTCCGGACGTCTAAAACCACGGCAGTTGAATTTTCAGCTATTTTCTTTGAAAATTCCGTTGCGTTGAGGTTGGTATTTACGTCCTGACTTTGCCCGCTGGAGCAGCCGCTGAAAAAGACGGTGATGGCTAAAAAAGTAATGTTTGTGAGTCTTTTCATGTGTTTTTATTTTGATGTTGATTAATAATGGATTCGAGATTGGCTGCAGAGACTACGCCCGATTGCCGCCATTTAATTTCGCCGTTTCTAAATAGAATTAAAGTTGGTACGCCTTTGATCTGAAACTTTTCTGCCACTGCAGGGTTTCGGTCCACATCTATTTTCAGGATTTTAGCTGCGTCTCCTATTTTGGTTTTTAATTCTTCTAAAATGGGTTTCATGGCTTTGCAGGGGCCGCACCACTCTGCGGAGAAATCTACCAAAGTAGGGGTACCGCTTTTTACAATTTCCGAGAATGTGTTTTTCATAAGTTACTTTTTATTATGGTTATTTATCGAATCATGCAAATAAACCTCATAGTCGCATAGTTTCTTAAACTCTTGGGTTTATGTCAGGCAAATTATAATCTGATTGTGAAACGCCTTATAACTATGCTTCATATAGGATGAACAAAGGATGCCAAGACCTCATGGGTTCTTTGTTCCCATTTACGTCAACGTTATGATAAGGTGATTCCATTTTATTTTGTATTAATTCCTTGATATTGAGTTTATTCAATTTATCATTTTTATTGGCTCTCAATGGAACCGCAAAGGAACCCCCGCATCCGCTATTGGCAGCCGCCTGAAATAAGTGAGAAGCCCCGACGACTCCGGAAAGACTGTTGTGTATTTGGTAGGTATTAACAGCCAAAAATAATCCGAGAACCAGACGCAGCCAACGCTTGGCATGCCTGTTGTTAAAAACGGTTTGCCTGATGGTTTCCAAAGTCTATTGGTTTAGAAAAGATGAGTACATCCAGACCAGTTTTTCCTGTTCGCGGATATAATCGCTCATCAAGGCATTGGTACCTTCATCGCCTGCAATGGCAGATAAGCTCAATAATTCGCGTTGACTGACAATCAGAATTTCAAACGCATTTAATATGGTTTGAACACCTTGTTTGCCGTCAGAAACATTCTTATTGGGCTTGATTTTTGCCCTATTTTGGTAATCGTCAAAAGTATGAAGTGGAACACCACCCAAAGTGAGTATTCGTTCGGCCACTTCATCTACTTTCAAAAGAAGGTTGTTGTATAGCTCTTCAAATTTAAGATGCAGTTCGAAAAACTTCTCGCCTTTGATATTCCAGTGCAACCCTCGGGTGTTCTGATAAAACATCATGTAGTCAGCGAGAAGGCTGTTCAGTTTTTCAGCAAGCTCTTTACTTTTTTCCTGATCGATTCCGATTGAGTTATATTTTGTCATGGTTTTTTGATTTACTTTTTTAATGGGTTTCAATCACACATTTCGACAGATTGAACCACGTTAGCTGACTATTATCATTGATGTTCCCTGATTTTGTTTTGCAAGCTCATCCATCCACCGCCGTTGTGGACATTGGTAAAACCGTTTGCTTTCAAAATTTTTTTAGCCGAAGCACTCCGCATACCAGAAGCACAACAAGTAATGATGGGTTTGTGTTTGTCATTGAGCTTTTGAAAGTTGTTGCCCAACCGGTCAACCGGAATATTCAACGACCCTTTAATATGCCCAACTGCAAACTCGCTTTTGCTTCGAACATCCAATATCGTAGCCCCTTGTTTCAGTAAGTCGGAATAGTCTGTTTTGGTGCCGTATCCGAAAAGTTGCTTGAGTATCTGTATCATCTTTTTAAATATTGAGTTTGTGAGTGAAAATAGCTAACATCCAGCCAGGAGCCTCCATTGCAGCAATCAACTCCCTGCCCGGCCAAAAATTCATGAGCCATACTGCTCCGGCTGCCGGAGGCACAACATAGGATCAGTGGTGTTTGTAGAGATTTAAGGTCTTTTAATCGCTGCGGCAAATCCTGCAATGGAATATTAATAGACCCGGGTACATTTCCTCCAATAAATTCTCCGGGTGTTCGCACATCTACAATGGTTCCTTGTTTTTCTCTGATGATTTTTTCTATGTTCATTTTATTCTGTTTTTGGTTTTTCTTTTTGAAACATATTAAGTAACAAACCGCCCATCACGGCTCCGTACAGGGTGCTGTTGACAGGTACTGAAGTGATGGCACAACTGCCTCCTGAACAACCAACATAGTGGAAATAAAGGTATCCTCCAATGGCCCCAATTATAACCCCGAAAATCGTGATCAAATATTTTTTTATAAAGTTCATTTCTGAAATGATTTTACTGCTTCACTTAAATCAAATACTTCAATATTGTCTTTCATCGCGGCTTTGATGATACTGCTTCCCGCAGCACTTCTGTAGCCTCCGGCACAATGTACTAAAATAGGTTTATGGGTGGGCAATTCGGCGGTTCGTTCCCTCAGTTCATGCAGGGGTATGTGGATGGTGTCTGCAAAAATTCTATTGACTTTTGCCTCCGAATGATGGCGTATATCAATGATAGAGAAGGCATCTTGGTTATTTTTCAAAGATGCTGTATCAAAAAAATTCATTTCCGTATCGCCATAATGGAGAACGAAGGCCATTTCAATCTGAGATTCGTAACCAATCTTTGCACTCCGATCAATCAGTTCTGATAATACAAGATCATTTTCGGCCAACAGATAGAATTTTTCATTTGGTGCAACAATGCTTCCAAGCCAGGTTTCAAATCTGAGGTCATTCATCAGGTTGATAGAATTTTTCAAATGTGATTTCTTAAAAACGGCTTGCGGTCTGCTGTCAATAATCAATATATCCGGATTCAATGCTCTTGCACATCCTTCGCATTTGACCGGTTCACGCCGTCTTACTTTTGAAACACTGGTTTCATATTTGAGGGCTCCTTTTTTATTGAGCCCTACATTGAATGTAAAATACTTTGGTATAAAAGGTTGATCAGATAAAAGTTCATCAACAAAGTCCTTTTCAGTCATATTCTGCAAACTCCAGTTGCTTATTTTTTCTGCTCCGATGCTGCTGCTTTTCTGTTCGCTCAACCCTTTGCCGCAAAGGCTTCCGGCACCATGGGCCGGGAATAACAGCACATCGTCTGGCAGGGTCATCAGCTTAATGCGTAGTGAATGATACATTTGCTTTGCCAGTTCTTCTCTTGAAGCAGTAATTGCTCCGGCTTGTTCTCTCAGGTCCGGTCGGCCACAATCTCCAATGAACAAAGTGTCGCCGCTGAAAACGGCTATTTCTTTACCGCTTTCGTTAATAGCAACGATGCTGATACTGTCGGGAGAGTGACCTGGTGTATTGAGGGCTTTTAAGGTGATATTCCCCAACACAATGGCATCTCCTTCATCGAAAGTCTGATGTTCATATTCGGCATCAAGCAATTGGCTGACATATAGGGTGGCTCCCGTGGTTTCGTGAATTTCTTTGTGGCTGCTGACAAAGTCGGCATGCGGATGCGTTTCAATTACAGTTGTAATTTTGACTTTCTGATCTTTTGCCAGATCATAATATGCCTTCGGATTTCTTGACGGGTCAACTAAAGCCATCTCACCATTACTGATGATTGCATAGGAGTAATGGGACAGATTTTTATCTTCAAATTGTTTGATTTTCACTTCTCTTTATTTTTATAGTACAAAGGTCGTATGAGGATTTTAGCATGATGGTTACAAAAGTTACACAGGCCATTATTTTTCCGTCATCCCAACAAATCTGATAACATTAGCCAAGCCTTGATGGTATGCTCCTTCATTAAGGATTATCGTTTTTGTTTCAAGAAGTTTTACGTGCATGCCTTTGAAGTCGGCTTGTAACATCTCAACAGTGTAAAGCATGTTCAAGTCTTTAGGACCGCCGGATGTGTTGTAAATCTGAAGCGGGTTGAATGCTTCCAGTATCATTAGGCCGCCGGGTTTTAACCACTTCATTATTTTCTGATGTACGGTTGATCTTATCTTCATTGGGAAATGGGCATAAATCAAAGCAGCCGCATCAAAGGTGTTGGCCGGATAATCAATGTTGGCCGCATCGGCAATTTTATATGAAATGTCCACGTCATTAAGTTTAGCCAATCTCAGGGCTTTTTTCATTCCTTCTTCACTAAGATCAAAAGCTTCGGTCTCCCAGCCCTGCAAACCGGCATACACAGAGTTGCGGCCTTCTCCATCGCAGGGAAATATAATTTTTCCTAAGGGAAGATTCTGAAGTTGCCCGGCAAGGAATTGATTAGGTTCCTTTCCATAAACAAATTCATCCTGACTGTATCTTTCGTTCCAAAAGTTGTTCATTGGTGGAATTTGTTTTTTTATACTCTTGTCTGAACCATCAATTCAAATGATTTGAATACATTGGTCTTTCGGATTATTTCTGTTTTCTTTTAGTTGAAATTCCGAAGGGTAAATACAATGGGCAGATGCCAATAAAACTTGTTGCAACCAACAGCACCGCAACAATGAGCAGGATAATAGCCGTGGTTCCTGAAATTTGACTGATAAAGTACAACACGGTGATGATTATTACAGCGAGGATTCTCATAACATTGTCTGCCATTCCAATATTTGTTTTCATGAGTTTGTATTTTTAAACGATTTGGTTTTAAAGGCTTTCGATGACTTTGTTTAGCTTTTCTCTCACCTGCCCGGCCACATTTCCTAAAGAATTATTTTTAATGGCCATCATGGACGCAACCGGGTCCACAGCGGTTACTTCCACTTTCCCGTTTTCGTGCTCCTGAACAATGATATTGCAGGGAAGCATGGTGCCTATTTTGTCTTCAGATTGTATGGCCTTATATGCAAAATGCGGATTGCAGGCTCCCAGAATGCGGTATTTCCTAAAATCAATGTCAAGTTTCTTTTTAAAAGTATCCTGCACATCAATTTCAGTGAGGACACCGAAACCTTCTTTTTTAAGTTCTTCTGTAACTTTGCCAATTGCTGTGTCAAAGTCATAACTGACGGTTTTTGAAAAATGATAGCTCATGTTGTTAGCGGTTTTTTTTTGATTTATTAGACCGCAAAACTCCGTTATAAAAAATTAATGTTTGGTGACTTTTGTCACATAAGGTTAATTTTATTCCTACCCAGTTTCACCAACCCTTCATCTTCCATTTGTTTGAGCAGGCGGGAGACAACCACGCGTGCCGTTCCGAGTTCATTGGCTAATTGCTCATGAGTTACAATCAGGGTATGGCTTTTGGTCATTTCGCATTTCTTTTTGATGAAATTCAGCAATCTTTCATCCATTTTTTTGAAGGCAACCGCGTTTACCACTTCCAGAAGTTCCTCGAAGCGTTTGTGGTAGAGACGGAAAATGTAATCGAGCCATTGGGGATATTCCTTAATGAGCAGGGTGACCTTTTCAATGGGGATAAAGAGTATTTCGGTGTCTTCCTCGGCAATGGCTTTCACCTTGCTGGTATCGGAGTGCATGCCGCCCAAAAAAGACATGATACAACTTTCCCCGGCTTTTATGTAATAGAGCAAAATCTCCCTGCCGTCTTCATCTGTCCTTAGCACCCGAACACTTCCTTTAGTCACAATGGGTATGGATTTGATGTAGGCATGCTCGTTCAGAATCACATCTCCCTCGGAAAAGCTTTTGGTGATACCGTATTCAGCGAGTTTTTCCCTGACATCGGGTGAAGATTTGAATTCCGCCAATTTGTCTAATTCCATGCCGCAAAGGTAAAGAGATAAACCTTCAAAAGGTAATATGTGCCTGATTTGGTGTGAGTAAGAAATATGCTTTGATAAATATTGATCTCGTCAAATGACTTCAAAATAGCGATCAGGTGGCCATCCGTTCACGTTTCTATTTCCTTATGGTGCTAAAAATTTGTCACCCGTTAATCGGAAATCATTATTAAAAAAAATAAAAAAAGCACGGAATTTCCGTGCCTGTTTCAAATGATAGATTATCTTATCTGCTGAACTTTTCGAACAGCGATTTCAAAATCAAGACCTGTCTCTTATGGCCAAAAAAAGTCTCGCAAACTTGTCTTCCCTTTTTGCCAACAGCATCAAACCTTTCATAATCCTTGTATCTCTCTGATATTATAGTGCAGAGTGATTCGACATTCCCTGCCTCAACCAAAAAACCGGTTTCGCCGTCTTTGATGAATTTTGGGATATCGCCAACATTGGCTGAAATCATTGGTCTTCCCGTCGCCATGTATTCGGCCAGTTTTGTCGGTAAACCGAATTCCGAATAGTCTTCGGCAGTCTTGTTGATAATCAAAAGGTCACATTCAGCCAACAATTCCGGAATGTCATCGTAGGTAACGGCACCGGTTTTTTCAACCGCCTCCTTATTAACTCCGCTTTGGGCAAGCAGGGTTTCATAAAATTTCATGTAAGGATTGTAACCGATCAAACGCAACTTCAGGTCTTTGTTTGTTTCAGAGGCTTTTGCGAATGCCTCGATAATTCCGATAACATTATCTTTTGGTGCAAACGAACCGAGATAACCAATGCGGTTGGTTCGGGTATCCGGGGGATCTTTAAATCGGGAAAAGTCAACAATGGCAGGGATGATGGTAACGCGGTCTTGACCGTATCCTGAAACAAATACGGCCTTCATTCTTTCAGAGATAACCACCAAATGTCGGGTGAAAAAGGGGAGGAGCAACAGGTTGATTCTGTGCAGGAAAATGGAGCATCGCTCTTTTATATTCTTTGGGATAAAAGCGGGTTCGTATTCAGTTTTCTCAGCAATCAGGGGTTTTCCGGACAGGGCCTGGTAAAGATATACAGGTAAAAACTCGGGTAAGCCTGGCTGATAAACATACATCAAGTCAAATCCTTTTCCTTTGCAAAGCAAAAAACAAAAGCAACGAAACAAGTTGGAGATTTTTTTTAAATTTCTGATCACCGGATTTCCCGATCTGACGTTAGAGCCGCAAAGGTATTGATAATATGTTCCATCTTTTATCCCCTTCAGTTGGGCATTCATTCCGGTTTCATTGAATTTGGTTGGAGCCAAAGTAAAAAAAGAAGCATCCACATCAAGTTCCTTCAAACCCTTAGCATAGGCTCTGAGTCGGGAGGTGGCGGCATTTCCTTCAACAAAATCGGAGCATGAGAAAAAGGCAACTTTCATTCAAAGAAGGGTCGCACGGAGACATGGAGAATTAACTCAGTGAACTCCGGGCCTCCGTGCGAAATTAAACCTGTTTATCTGAAGCTGCGTAAATCCGCTCGATAATCTCCACCACTTTGGTGCCTTCAAGGGCATTGGCTGTTATCTCACCGGTTCCCCTGAGGGTTTCAATCACATTGTCTATCATCAAATGGTGATTGGCCGCACTGCCGCTGTATGGCCCATAGCTGTTAGCCTGATTGGTTTCTGATAAAACCGGCATGTCATAGTTTTCAATATGGCAATATTCCACTGTATTCATGTATTGCCCGCCGATTTTTAAACTGCCTTTAGAACCTATAACTGTCATGGAACTCTCCATGTTTTTATCCCAAACAGAAGTGGAGAAATTAATAACCCCAAGACCGCCTTTTTCAAATTCAAAAATACTGTTGCCTGTATCGGCAAAAGCGGTGGTCTCCTGATGATTGAAACTCGTCGTGTTGGTTTTAATATTTCGGATATCGCCAAATACCCAGTACATGATATCAATAAAATGACTGAATTGCGTGAACAAAACCCCGCCATCTAGTTCTATGCTGCCTTTCCATGGGTGTAAACCTTTAGCGATTCTTAATTTCATGATGTCTGTCTGGGTTTTGTTTTCAAAATTCCCTTCTAAGGTCAACTGCCCGGGTACCCGGTAATACCTTTCATCGCGGTTCCAATAACAGTTTATCTGAACCATGAATATTTCGCCAAGGGTTTTTGTTTCCGCCAGATTTTTAAGCCAGACACTTGGCGGACTATATCGGTTTTGTTTGACAACGAATACCTGTTTGTTCGACTGCATAGATTGATGTATCACTGCCTCGCAGGAGGATTTTGTCAGACCCATGGGTTTTTCTATCACCACATGTTTACCTCGTTTCAAACATTGAATGGCCTGTGAGGTGTGCAGACCGTTGGGGGTGCAAATACAGACCACATCCGTCGAAGTATCGTTCTCTAAAAACGTCACAAGAGAAGAGTAAAATGGAATGCCGGCCGGAATATCCAAATCAGTTCTGAAATCAATCACAGCGGTCAGTTCAGCACCATCATCTGCCTGGATAACAGATGCGTGACGCTTACCAATATGCCCGTATCCACAAACAGCAAAACGAATGAATTTTGAATTCACTGATTAATTATCAATTGGAATGTGGTGTCCGCGAGTGCTCGAAAAGTGAAACAAGTTTGTAAACGTTCTTTTTAAGATAATATTCGTTGTTGACAAGGGATCTTGCGTTTTCAATAATGGTTGCTCTCAAATCGTTGTTGTAAAGCAGTTCAACGATGGCATTGGCAATTTCGCGATGGTCTTCCGGCTGTACTAATAATCCGGTGATTCGGTGTTTTACAATATCAGGAATTCCGGCAAAGTTGGATGCAATCACAGGTGTGCCACTTGCCATAGCTTCAATGATAACTGTTGGCAATCCATCTCTCGTAGATCTCGACGGAAGTCGGCTGGGCATTATCAGCATGTCGGAGTCTGCTATTTTTTTAATGATGGATTCCGCTTTTCTAAATCCTCTTATTTCCACCTGATCGTTCAGCGACAAACTCAAAATCAGATGTTCAAGTTTTTTTCTTTCAGGGCCCTCGCCAAAAATTCCGCAACTAAAATTTATTCCATAATCCCTCAGTTTTGAACAGGCAAATATCAGCGTGTCAAATCCTTTTTTGTCGTATAAAGCTCCAACAGCTATCAGGTTCAAACGGCTTTCGATATTGACAATGGGATTGAAAACAAACTCTGCCGGGTCTATACCGTTCGTAATATGATGAAACTTGCTTTTATCTTGCAGAAGCAAATTGAAATGAGGTTCGATCTCGCTGGAAATGGTTCGCAAAAAGACGGCTTTTGATAAGATGTTTTTCAGGAGACTCTCGGAGTAAAGACAAGAAAGGGTATGCAGTGTCAGACTGTAAGTGGCAGAATGTAATTTTGCAAACTGATAACAGGCATAGGTGGAGAGAAACAGGTGATGGCTGTGGAGATGGTTGAAAGGTTGGCGGGAATATTTGGTTCTGTAACTCAGATTGTCAATACAAAAACCCGAGAAAAGTATTTTGAAGAGACTCTTTTTTGAAAGCAAAGAGGGCAAGCTTCTGAAAAATTCAAGCGTCAGGAAAACAGATTTCCCATGAAGCAGTAAGAAAATGGTACTCACAAGATAGCTGAACGGATTCGAAGAAGGATAGATCACCTCTACTTCACCTGTAATGTAATTCAGCGATTGATTTTTTTGGAGGAGTTTAGGGCGAAGACATAAGACCCTGACGGTATGCCCGTTGTCAAGCAATTCTTTTATTTCCCGATAGATAAATACCTCGGGAGTGCTGGGGTAGGTACTCAGAACGTAATCAATTTTCACGGTTTAAAGATTTTTCTCAGGGTGAACCAAATGATTTTCAAATCAAGCAAAAAACTGCCATTGTCTATGTATTCACTGTTTATTTTCAATTTATCAGGCATCACCACTTCTACATACAATTTTTCGGGTTGAGTTGATTTGGCCAGAAGTTCATTTTCATTGATGTATTTGATCGAAGCCCAGTCGGTAATTCCAGGTTTAACAGTCAGGACTTTTCTTTGTTCATTGGTGTACATCTCAACATAATATTCGACCTCGGGCCTTGGGCCAACAATGCTCATTTCACCTTTGAGAACGTTTATCAATTGTGGTATTTCATCCAACTTATATTTTCTAATAAACGCACCCGTTTTGGTGATTCTTTGATCATTGTTTCCTATGGTGATCAACCCATGTTTATCAGCGTTCAGAAACATACTCCGGAACTTAAACAGCCTGAAAACCAACCCGTCCTTCCCTACTCTTTTTTGACTGAAAAACACCGGTCCCCTGGATTCAGATTTGATCAGAAATGAAATAAGTAACATTAGCGGAGACAGTATCACAAGCCCGCTTAGACTGACCAAAAAATCAAAAAGACGTTTTGCCAAGGGTTAGTTCTTTTTCAACAGCATCGCTCACAGAGTGGCAAATATATTCAAGATCGGAATCAGATAGTTGGGGGTAAACGGGGAGAGAAATTTCGCGGCTGTAGTTGTCGTATGCTTTGGGAAAGTTCTCAATATCAAATCCCATCTTCTTAAACAAAGTGAGCATCGGCAGCGGAATAAAATGCACATTAACCGAAACGCCCGTTTTGGAGATTTCATCCATGATCTTGTCACGTTGATTTTCTGCTATGCCTTTGATGATAAGCATATAGAGATGGCAGGAACTGGTTTGGTTTTCGCCCGTATAAGGTGGATTAATGGCCCACTTTTTATCAGAGAAATATTTTAGGTAATATTCAAAAACCCGTTTTCTTTCCTGTTGCAACTGATCATATTTTTTCAATTGGGCCAACCCGATAGCAGCACAAACATCTGGCATGTTCACCTTATGACCCAGGGCAATAATATCGTATTTCCAGGCTCCGGGACCCGACTGTGATTTGGTGAAGGCATCCTTGGTTTGACCATTGAGGCTGAAAATCTTCAGGTACTTTTTGGTTTCCTGCACCTCAAATACCTCGGGTAAATTGATGCAGATGGCACCTCCTTCGGCTGTGGTAAGATTCTTCACGGCGTGAAAGGAATAAATAACAATGTCCGCATCGAAATTAAAATGCCTGCCTTTATAAATAGATCCGAAAGAATGAGCCGCATCGGCCAATACAAGTATTCGCCCTAACTTTTTTTGAACGTCAGTGGCAGGTTTGAACAAATGTTTTTTGTTGGCAACCAAAGCTTTAATTGAATCATAATCTGCCAACCAGCCACCAATATCAACCGGCATGATAACTTTTGTTTTTTCGGTGATTACCTGTGCTATTTTTTTAGGGTCAATAGTGAAATCATCTTTAACATCAACCAGAACCGGGGTTGCCCCGCAGTGTAAAACCGTTAAGGCCGTTGCACTGTATGTATAAGCGGGAACTATAACTTCATCGCCCGGCCCGACGCCAAACCACTTAAGCATCAACAAAGCTCCGGAAGTCCAAGAATTGACACATATACAGGCAGCAGCACCGGTGTATTTCTCAACGGCTTCCTCAAGGGCTTTGACCTTTGGCCCGCTGGTAATCCATCCGGATGAAAGTGATTCTTTTACTTCGGCATAAACGTCTTCGTCTATGAATGGTGGTGAGAATGGAATTGATTTCATGGCAATCAAAAATCAGTATTAAAGTAGTTTCCGCAATCCTAATAGAAACCCCAGTCCATAACCTATATGAACGGTTAGGTAGGCTATAAATACCAGGAACATCAGTTTGATGCTCTTCGCACTTTTGATAGCAAAAAAGGCACAAAGAGCCAGATAAATTAAAAGTGGGAACTTAGACACCCAGCCCGGAATTAATATGCAAGCAATCAGATATAAGACGAAAAGCGATGGTACTATATGTCTGAGGCGGATACCGGATTTTATTTTCCTAAGTACCATTGGCTTGTACAGACCATAATCGTAATACTGTTTAAACAAACCCGAAACTGTGTTTCTCGGATAATAGAAAAGTTTGATATCCGGATTCTGATAAATTTTGAATCCCAGACTCCTCGCCCGATAGTGAAACTCATCGTCCTGATTTCTTTTTTGCTTGACGTCAAAGAGGCCTGTCTTTTCGAAAATGCTTCTTTTCCAGCTTCCAAAAGTGACTGAATCGGTATATCCTTCAAAGGTTGTGTTGTGAACCGAACCATCACCCATCCCCAATGGTGTATTGAAAATATAGGCAACAGCTTCCTGAAACGGACTGTTTGATGCCGTTCGGGTCGGGCCACCAACAATGTCTGCATCGGTAGTATCAAATGTCTTTAGAATTTGTTCGAAGTAGTCTTCCGCATAGTCAGTGTGGGCATCTAACCGAACGATATATTGTCCGGTACAAACCGGGATGGCCAGATTAAGGGCAAAAGGAACGGTTCTTTGAGGATTGCTGATGATCCGAATTTCGGGATTTGATGTTTGCCATTTTTTCAGAATTTCAACCGTGCGATCCTTTGACATTCCGTCAATAAAGATAATCTCTTTGTTCGATGGAGAAGCCGTGGTAACAAATCGAAGTACCTTATCAAGGTAATGCTCTTCGTTGTAAACCGGGCAGATAATTGAAATAACCGGATTGGTCAAACTCAGATATTTGTTAGAGCGAATTCAGGCATTGATTCAACAACTCTTTCCTTCTTGCAATCGTAAAATTTTGGCCGATGTGATCGCTGATTTCATTCGGCGTATAAGGATAATCTGCAAGAGATTTAATCGCTTCAAGAATTCCGTCAACGGAAAGTGATTTGATGACCAGGCCAAATTTACCAGTTACTTCTGGCAAGGCACCAATTGCTGTAACCACGGGAATGCATCCGGCCATCATCGCTTCCGCTACACTCATCCCGAACCCTTCGTGCAGGGATGGTTGCAAGTATATTTTGCTTTTTTGATAGAGAGCCGTCAAGTCCTGATCTGTAACATAACCCAAAAATTCAAGGTTATTGGGGGCATTTTGTTTAAGGGTTTGGATGCTGTCGTCAATCCAGCGTCCGGCTTGCAGAAACCGATATTCCGGCATCAAAACGGCAGCCTCTGCAAATGGTTTAATTCCCTTTCGGTGCATGTTTTCCCGGCTTACGTTCCCGACATTTAATACGATATTCTCTTTGGGTTTTGGATTAAATTGTTTCGCAGGAATTCCGTGATAAATAACCCTGATCTTGTTTTGAAAACCATGGTTGATTCCGATCACTTCATTTTTAGTAAAATCGGAATTGCAAATGAGCAGATCAGCTTTTTTTAGATTCCAGTTCGTCACAAAACGACTGAACCACTTTCGCTGATTCCCGTAGCCGATTTCTTGCAGATTTGCGGTATCATACCCTCCGGTGACTATGACCACAGGCTTTTTAAATAGTTTTGCCAGAAAAACAGGCAAAACCATGTGCCAGGAAGAAAACCAACCAAAGACAATATCGCAATCTCTGGCATTGCGAATGGTTTCAAATGGTCGAAGTTTCCATTTTGATCTGACATCCAATTCATGCACGTCAAACAATTCCCGAAGAATGTGGAGATCAATTCTGACGAATGCCGTCTGCCTGTTATGGACGAAAAGTAGTTTTTTCAATGGGAAACCATTTTATCAATTACTGTTTCAATGGATTTCCCGTAAATATCCAATCCATATCTCGTTTCCACCCAGGCTCTATTGTCATTTCCGCATTCATTTCGAAACGCAGTGTCTTCAAATCTATTAATAGCTTCCGTTATTTGAGATATGTTTTTATTCTCAAAAATAAGCGTTCCCGGGTTTCCCTTTACTGATTCGGCCAGTCCGGGTAAATTACTTACAGCCACCGGCAAACCTGCTGCCCATGCGGCGATAAGAGAAAGTGGCATCGTATCTTTTTCCACAGATGGGTAAATAAATACATCCATGGCCGCAAGGACTGATCCCAAATCTTCCCTGTTTCCGGTCATGATTACCTTTTCCTCCAAATGATGGTTTCGAATGTATTCACGAAGTGAATCTTCGTAACTCTTGTTTGTAAACAGGGCAGCACCGACAAGAATTAAATGACAGTTGGGGTTGGTCTCGGCATATTTTTTAAATGCTTCCAGCAACAGGTGCTGGCCTTTCCATGGAATCAAGCGGGCAGCGTGACCTATGACAAATGAATGCTCCGAAATTTTGAATTCCTGACGGATTTTGATCCTATCCTCTGGTTTATAGAATGCATCCAGGTCTATTCCGTTGAGCACCACATCAGACTTCTTCTCGACCCTGGCAGGTAATTGTTCGATCATTGGTTGTTCACCCATGATTCTGTTGGGCAACGCAGCAGCAAGCAAGCCAAAAAACCATCTAAAAAACCCACCAAATCTGGGACTGATCAAATCCTGAAGGTGCCAAACGGATGAGATTCCGGAAATTCTTGCCGCTAGAGATCCGCAAATATGTGCGTGAATACCTTTTGTGATGACGATGTCGGGATTATGAAGTTGAAATATTTTTCGGAAGTCTGCTATTTGCAATGGAATAATCAAAACATTCCATAAAAGCCCCGGAATGTTTGGAATCCTTATACGATCCCTCATTACAGAAATGCTGCTTGAAACAAGGCTTCTTTTATGGTATAGCAAGACATTCATTTGGTGATCCACACACCTACGATAGAAGGGCCCATCACCCGGAATTAAAAGGGTTGCCTCGATATTTTGATGCTTCAGAAAATAGGTGGCAAGATAAAAGGAGCTGAACTGAACACCGCCCATATCGCCGGCGTCTTCAACAATAAGGCAGCGAATTTTTGTCATTTACCAGAAGGACTTTTTCCTAAATTCAGTACTTCCATTTCTTTTAGTTTGGAATGCGAAAGAAAGTAATAGAAGGCGGTATATCTGGCCAGAAAAAAACCACGCCAACCATCTCTAAAACCTTGAAGATATAAGTAGCGATGCAGAAAAATAAGTAGCGGAAAAAATAGCCATTTTAAATAACCGAACTTGCGGTTATTCTTTTTCAGTTCATCAGCTTCATATCTTGTGTACCGATCTAAATTCTTCAGTTGTTTTGAAATATCGGGCATTCCAAAGTGAAGGAGATGGCAGGGGAGCGTCTCTACTGTGCCGCTCACTTTGAAATTGGAGTGAACCTCCCTGTCGAACCATTGGCCTTTGTTTTTTCTGAAAAGCCTGTGTTCCCAGTCAGGGTAAATGCCCCCATATCTGACCCATTTGCCCAGCATGTGGTTTTTTCGAGCCATTCGAAAGCAGTCAATTTCAATGGTGGCATTTTCAATAGCATTTCTTATAATGTTTTCCGCATCAGGCTCAAGAACCTCGTCGGAGTCTATTTGGAAAACCCACTCGTGGGAGCATGATGGAAGTGCCCAATTCTTTTGTTTAGCAGAATTGAGGTATTCATGTTGAAGAATCTGAACCTTGTATTCATTGGCGATGTCGAGGGTATTGTCGGTACTATAGGAATCAACAATCACAATTTCATCTGCCCACTTAACAGACTCAAGTGCAGCTCTGATGGAACTACCGCAATTATAAGTTGGCAGCAATATGCTCAGTTTTTTCCTGTTCATTTAATTTGATTTGTGCGGAAATGAATCTTGTTCTCAGCCTCTTTCGAATCAACACAGTGTAATAATGCAGAAGTGCCCATAAAAAAAATAATGGAACACCGGATTGAGTTAAAATATAATTGTTGTTAATGACGAACATGTAAGCCACACATAAATTGCTTATCAGCAGAATCACAAGGCCATCCTTTTCATTTCTTTCGAGTCCGTTTTTTGTTGAAATATTATACCCATTCAAAAAAGTATAGAGAAAGGCAGCCGCATACAAAATGCCAAGTATCCAACCTCCGTTGGAGGCTATTTGAACAAAATCGGAATGTACCCAGCCTGAAACACCCCAACCAACTCCAAAAGGTTTGGCAAAGATAGTTTCCCATGCAATTCCCATCCGTTCCTGCCTTTTGAAACCACTGCTGTCTTTTGCATAATCAGCTTCGCCCTCAATGGCAATAAGACCGGATATAAAACGCTGAATGGCTTCATCAGAAATGAATTGAATGGCAATAAAAGCGACCAATACGGCACTTAAAATTCCCAGAATGAGTTTGTTTGCTCCCAGATGAATTTTCTTATACCAAAAGAAATAGAGGAAAAAAATCAGGAAAGTAATTATCCAATCGGCTCTGTTTCCGGCAATATAAAGTGCCCAAATATTGACAACCAATGAAAAATAGAAAAAGGCCGGCTTTTTCAAAAGACCGATTTTATCTCTAACATAATATATAAGAGGGAAAGCACAAACGATGATATGACCAACAGTAACCGATCCCCAGTGGCTGAACCAGGCTCTCTCGAACCCATCTTTAATAGCATATTCTTCATATTCGTAGTCGTTATAAAATCCAGCGAGAGCCGACCTCACTGACGGAAATTGAACCTCAACAACACCAAAAAAGGACAAAGCAGTAATAACCAAAATATAGTAATAGGCTGCCTCAAGAAGATTTCGGTCATCTTTCAGATAAACACCGGTGACCAAAAAGACCGGAACAATTAAAAAGAAATTTTTAAAGTCAAACAACACTTCTACATCCGGTGGGTATTTGGCATAAATGCCTATCATCAGAGATATCAGGCTCATTGGAATAATTGCAATAAGCCATATTGGAATAGAAGCATTTTTGGTGATGCTGATTGCCTTGAAAAAAAGAAAAATTAACATAAAGTCAATTGGATGCACTTTGAATATCTTGACGATTCCATATACCGTTTCCTCCCAAATGGCAAATGTTCTGTAACCAAGAAAAAAAAGGACAACCATCCACAAGACACCAGATTCCAAACCTTTTCGACCATCGAGAAAAATTCGGCTGTAGGCATAAACGGACAAGAGAATAACAATCAGGCTGAACATTCTAATTCAAATCTTTCGAATGCTAAATACATCCAAGTATGAATTGATCATTTTTTCTACAGTAAAATTAGCTAATAAAGATTTTACCTGTTCCGTCGGAAGCTTAAACCCGTTTTCATATACAACACTAATAAGTGCAACTTTAAGTGTCGTAACATCAGGATTAATGAGAGTCACTGTATTGGAGCAAATTTCCGGTATGCCTCCGGTGTTGAATCCAATGAACGGCCTTTCACTGGCTAAGGCTTCAAGAACACTTATTCCGAAAGGTTCTATTCTTGAAGCCACAACATTACAAACGGCACCTTTACAATAGGCGGCAATCTCAATTTGACTGAGACGGCCGGTAAAAATAATTTTCCTTTGTAACCCTAATTCCTCTGACAATTTCTTTAATGCCTGTTCTTCAATGCCGGTTCCTGCTATAATTAAGCAAGGAAGGTCTTCTTTTCTATCTTTAATTAATCCGGCATAAGCATGTATTAAAATGTCAAATCCTTTGGCCGGTTCAAGTCTCCCAAATGAGAAGAAATACGCTGAATCATAGGTCATCGGTTCAACTCGGTCAAAAACATTCAGGTTAACGGCGTTCCATATTACTTGTGTGTCTTGTTCGATTTCCGGACATATCCCAATGGTTTTTTCCTTCAGCCAGTTTGAACAAGTGGTCACCGTTGCCGATGCCTTCAATAGAGTCGTTTGATCAATAAATTGTTTGCTTGATCTGGCATTAATGGAAATTTGGTTGGAGACAAAGCCATTTTCTTTTTCGTACCATTTCAAAATCTCGTTTCCGTGAAGCGATGTTACAAGCCTGATGCCGGGGAAGCGGTCAATTAATTTAACGGCAAACTTGTTCTGATGATGGGGGAAATGAATATTAATCACATCTGGATTATATTGCCGGAGAATGGATTCGACTTTAGTCAATTGCCTTTTGAACAATAAAAATCCCAAAACATTTAACAAAATTGATTTGGGTTCTTTTAAATTGATTTTTTGATTTCCCCAATGAATAAATCTGATGATGCGGTATTTTTGGGAGGTGTCTGATTTTGAAAGATTCGTAGGATATCTATTGGCAATAACCAATACCTCATGTCCTTTTTCAATAAGTCCATCCGCTAATTGCCTGGTAACTGTTTGGATACCGCCCATGACGGGGTAAAAAGAAGAACTCCAGATGACAATTCTCAAAAAATGAAACTATTTCTGAACGAACAAGTGTATGGAAACCCCGGGTTTAGAGCATTTAATAAAACTTATCTTCTTCTTCCCTGTAAAGCGATAAATATAACCGGTTGAAGGGAGCCAACTGCCCGGAAAAGCGAGACTTGAAGATAGGAGCGGACGTTTGTGCCATTCAAAAACTCTTTGAGAGTTTTCGATTGAACGATTGGCAAATTTTCTGTAAACAACTTTCTCCGGAGCAAAACTGTATTCTGAAATAGTTCCATCGTCATAATGAATTTCAAGAATACCTGCCCCATTCTCATGGTCATTTGTTTCAAAAAAGTAATAAAAACCTACGTCTGAAATATCGGCATGAAAAGGGGACATTATTTGTCTCCATCCCAACAAAGTATCACCGGTTTTTAAAATTACAGGAAGTTCTAAATCCTGATATTTTATATTGAAATAACGCGGAATGAAATATTGGGATTTTTGATTTGTTCTGACAAATCTAAAGCAGATCAAAGGGAAATAGGCATATGAATCATCGGCCCTGAAGCCATGGTTCTCAATTTCAGAAAAAAGAAAATTGATCCTTGAAAATCGTCGTTCAGAGCTTGTGCCGGTGTTCCACATTTGTTCCTTAGTTAAAACCTGATAGGCACGGTAATCGCTTACCACGACTGAAATTGTATCAAATTTGTTCAGGATTTTCGCAACTTTGGTAGTATCATAAAAATTGACAATACTTTTAGGGTCAATTTTATCATTGGCATAGAATTTAAAATTGTCTTCTGATCTGCCTTGAACCAAAACGACAGTGTTTTTATTATCAGCAATATCTGTAACCTTTACAACTTGGTTCCAGTTTTCTTTGGGAAATGTAATGGAAAAAGAGGTTCCATATCCAAGAAATGCAAGAAAAACCAATCTTGAACCCCATTTTACGAAAGCGGTTTTATAATAAATTATTGGTACGGAAAGAATTACCAACCACGATATCAGAAACAAACCATGCTTGGCGATTAGTTGCGTTGATCCGGGAAGAGTCAAAGGTTCTAAAATGCAAAACATCGTAATAAACGGTACAATGCTGGCAAATGCGAAATCCAGGATTGCACGGTGTTTCTGAATTTGATAAAACAAATACAAACCAAACGACAACAAAGCTATTGTTGAAATAAATAACAACACTACCCAGATATTCTCCAAAACGGTCATGTATTCCCCAAAGAGATACTGAAAGACAGAAACCGCCGGCTTTATAAATGTAGCAACATTCCATCCGCGTATTTCACCCCCACCTAATTCATAACTGCTTCCAAGGTGCATAAACCACCTGAAAATATCCTGCCATTTGGCAAGAACGATAGTTGCAATTAGAAGCATCACAGTTCCGAAAATGATTCGATTCTTTCGTCCAAGGCATATCCATTCTTTCCATATTATGTAGGTTGCCATCTGCCATGTCAACAAATAATGAATGGCCGGAGAAACCGCTAAAAGTGCATAGAAAAGACATCTTTTCTTTTCGAACGATTCATTATAAATAAGTATCACAAGATTGCATACGAAAGATACAAAAAGATAGAGCCCATAATAGCGAAAATATTGTTCCTGAAACAAAACAAAAGGACTCATGGTAAAAAACACGATATTCACAAGAAGGAATTTCTTAATGTAATCTGCCAGGGTCTCTTTTTTGAGCAGGAAAAAAGTGATCAGATAAACGAATGAAACCCAGAATAACCCTACTTGCCGGTAATAAACAAAATTATGGATGCTCACCTGCCCTAATATCTCTTTTAACAACATGACCAAAAGGTTGTTGGGTGTTCCAACCAGAACATAGTCATAGTAGGTGTACCATTCATCTCCGCCCCATGGTATTTTCAATCCAAATAACAGAGATAAAATGCAATGAAATATCCATAATAAAGGAACGAAAAAGTGCGGAGGGACGGACAGTTTTAAAGTATTCACTCTTGAGGAAAGGATATAATAACGGAAATTAACAATTGAGTCGGTCTTTTATGATATATTGACCGGGTCGGCTTGAATTCATAAAAAGTCGGCCCAAATATTCACCTACAATGCCAAGGGAAATCAAAATCAGGCCCCCTAAAAAAAGGAGAACCAGTATTAAGGAAGCCCAACCTTCCACATGTTTATTGTTGAAGAAAAACTCCAGGAAATAATAGATGGCAAGAAGGAAGCTGAAAATAGAAGAAACAAAACCGACAGCTGTCGCAATTCTCAAAGGGAAGACGGAGAAGTTTGTAGCCAGTTTAAGGAAGACCGTTACCGATTTAGCCAGATTGAAATTGCTTTTACCGGCATGTCGTAAATGGTGGTCGATATTTTCAATTTGACCCACATTTGAAGTTACCATAAACACCAAACCATCTACATAAGGATAAGGACCTTTATACTTTTGAATTTCCTCAACAACTTCAGCTCTGATGATTTTGAAGGGTGAAAGGTAAATATGTGGTGGTTTGTCAATCAGTATTTCGGCGATTACACCATTTAACCAGCTTCCAAGATTCTTCCATGTGGCATGTTTCTTCTTCTTAAATCTGGCAAATACAACGTCATATCCTTCCAGGATTTTTTGATACAGTTTTAAAATATCAAATGGCGAGTGTTGCAGATCGTCATCCATAATAACAATATACTCACCGGTGGCACAACTGAAACCGGCCATCAAAGCATTATCCTGACCGCAATTTTTCCGCAAGTTAATTCCCAGAATTCGGTCGTTTCCGGTTGCCAATTTTTTAATCACTTCCCAACTTTTATCTAAACTTGCATCGTTTATAAAAACGATTTCGAATTTTTGTCCATTTAGGGCCTCATTAATTTTTTGACAAAGCAGTTCCAAATTATCTTGGCTGTTGAACACAGGTATTACAAGGCTCAACACAGGTCTTTCTGGGTTCATATCTTTTTTATTACGATTAGCATGTCTTTGCCCGTTTTTTGAACCTTGTATTCAAAATTCAAAGTTAGTCTGAGACGATCCAAAAGCCCTGTCAGGGTTGATTTATTGAATCTGAAACTTTCATTACCATTGCCAACGCTTGTTAATTTTTTGGCCATAAATCCTAGCACGCCATCACTACCGGCCATATTTAACACAGGTTCAGAAATAAATATGAGATCGGCAGAATCAAGCATTTTCTCAAAAAGAATGTCGATTTTCGAATGAAAGTGATACAAGGATCCCATGATGACAATCACATCGGATTTTGGAAAAAAATCCATCGCTCTAATATCTGTTTTAGTGGCTTCGAATCCATGACTTATAGCCCGCCGAACAAATCCTGAGTTGAGGTCATAACCAGTCCATTTTATGTTTTGATTTTTACAATACTGAGCTATTTTTAAATCTGCAAAACATAGTTCTAAAAGGGTTTTGGTTTGGCTTGGAATCAGCCCGATTACATCAGAAAACCTATTATTGTAGTGTCCAAAATAGAGCACTTGCATGATTGCTCTGTAAATAATGATGTTCTGATAAATAAGACTTGAATTTCCTGCCACAGCAGCTAGGGTCTTTTGAAGAAGTCGTAGATTGTTTGACAAATGAAAGAGACTTGATCCAGTGTCAATTCATAGTAAAAAGGTAACCTTAACAAGGTGTCACTGTAATGATCGGTCATGGTTAGTTCTCTACCATCGTGTTTGCTGCCATAAAACGGACTTTTGTGCAATGAAAGGTAATGAAAAACAGAAAGTATGCCCGCCTCTTTCAAATGGAGAATCAATGCTGATCTCTCGTCTAAGGAACTGCAGATTACATAGAACATGTGAGCATTGTTGGATGCATAAGAGGGTATTCTGGGTAATTTTAGAATGCCCTGTTCTTCTAAAGGTTTGAGCGTTTCTTCATATAAGTTCCATATTTTTTTTCTCCGGTATTCAATATCTTCAAGATTCTCCAATTGTGCGTATAAAAATGCCGCAATAATTTCAGAAGGAAGGAAAGACGAACCGATATCTGCCCATCCATATTTATCAACCTCACCTCTGAAAAAGGCTGACCTGTTGGTACCCTTTTCCCAAATAATCTCTGCTCTTTCGGCAAACTGGGGGTCGTTCACAACCAACATTCCTCCCTCACCGGAGATGATATTCTTCGTTTCGTGAAAGGAGAAAGCAGCCAAATGGCCCAAACTTCCCAATGGTTTATCTTTATAATAGGAATCGATAGCCTGAGCAGCATCTTCAACTATGAAAATACCATGCTTCTCGGCAATCATATTTATTTTAAACATATCACAAGCCACCCCTGCATAATGAACGGGTACGATGGCTTTTGTTTTTGGCGTAATCAGTTCTTCAATTTTATCTTCGTCAATACCCGGGTGGTCAGAACGACTATCGGCAAAGACAATTTTAGCTCCCCTCAAAACAAATGCGTTTGCTGTTGAAACGAAAGTGTATGCAGGGATAATAACCTCATCACCCGGTTTGATATTCAACAATATGGCTGCCATTTCAAGAGCGTCAGTGCAGGAAGTTGTCAGAAGACACTTGTTGAATCCGTATTTTTCGCCAAAAAAGGATTGACATTTTTGGGTATAAAGGCCATTGCCTGAAATTTTACCGGAATAAACTGCCTGATAAATGTAGTGAGCTTCTTTACCAGTTAGAAAGGGTTTATTGAAGGGGATGTTCATATATTGAATGATGATTGATTGACTTTTGTAGAGCGGGTTAAATCTTCAATAAAGTGTTTAAAAAATCCTTTATGACTAAGGTATTCTTGCCAGACTCTTCTGCACTCATATTGTCTTTCAAGAAAATCTTTCTCTTTAATGCCGGCATGAAAATCTAAGACCGCTTTTCCAATGTATTTCTCGTCTTTTTCCTCTACCCAAAGCACCAAATCCTTCCATGCTATCTTGTTTTCAAATGGCAAAACACAATCGGTATTCAAAAAAAGAGGAATTCTTCCCAGGCACATCACCTCATACAACCGCATCGAATAATTAGCTGCTCCCCGAATACACAAAGTATAATCAGAATTCAGAATGTTGTTGACGAATTCTAATTTAGCTTTCGAATTATTTTCACTTACCCCGAATGCGAAAGATGATCTTCTGTAAAAACTCGTTTCAATTTCAGGAATGTTCTCTAATTTTTTTAAAATTTGATTCCTTTTTACTAAAAGAGGAATGATGGGTGGCGGGTGAAATGTGTCAAATTTTAATTGAAACTTTAACCATTTGTAAAGGTTTTTAGCTGTTAATCCAAATAGCCTTAGTGTGGGATATGATGCAAGTCCACAGAAGCCCACTATGGGTTTTTCTTGTTTTGATCTTAGCTGAACCTGCCCACTGCAAAAGGAATTTAGAAGATCGGTTTTAAGGTCTCCATTGCGAATTATTTCATTTTGGTGGTATAATGAATGATAACTGGCGTTTTTAAGAAAAACAGCATTCTCGAATTCTAAATTAACATCATAATCGCCATCAATCCAGATATAGGTTTTTAGGCCATTTGAGGAAGCGAAAGAACACAAGTCATTTACGAAATTCAATTTCCTTTGGGCAATGTAATAATTCAATGTCATGGGAAGGAAGGCACATTCAGCAGAATTGATAGTGCTTGTTGGATTGAAATAAGGCTCATAAAATCGAAAATCAGATTCATGATCGGACCAATTGGCTGTTCCATCACCCCAAAATGCTTTGAGCGGGTGGATGAGGTATCGCAGCCAAAACTCGGTTTCCGCGTGACCTTCAGGTACAAAAATATTGATTCGCTCTGCTGTCATTTTTTATCGTTTGGTTTTGCCAGCATTTGTATAAACAATCCAAATATCCAGTAATAACTGATGGCGGTGATGATGGGGAATGCGACAATTTTTGAAAAAAAGCCGTTGACTTCGCCTGATTTCTCGAAGGCATTTCGAAATGGTGAAACCAAAAAATAGCAACCCTTCATCCATTGACGAAAACTTTTCAGCTGATGAGGATAAGCACAGTACATTTCAGCCCACTTTTTTCTGACCAGAAAGTAGGCTCTGCCGTACATGTGGTGTTGCCTGAAGAGGCCTTTCCAAGTAGATCGGTGTACATGATGCACTTTTATTTCGGGAACATATAAAACATCCCAACCGGCTTGAATCGCCCTCCAGTTATAGTCAACATCTTCTCCTCTGAAAAGGGTGATATCCTGTTCACCAATTTGTTCGATAACTTCTTTCTTGTAACTACAATTAACACCCGGAACACTTCGCGTTCTTTGCAAATTTTTATACCTGGGAAATACCGTGATATCTGCAATTTGGGCCAGCAGCGTATCTCCCGAAGCATCAATTACTTCTCCACCGATAACGCCCGCTTTCGGGTACTTTTCGTGGTTTGATTTCATTTTACTAACCCAATCAGGGAAAGGTCGGGCGTCATCATCAGTCATTAATATTAAATCTCCCGTACAATTTCTCAAACCGATATTTCGACTGTACGCCAAATTGATATTCGCGGTTTTTATTACTTTAACAGATTTATGTTTGGTGCTCCACAAGTCAAGGGTCTCAGAGCAATCGTTTTCTCCCCCTCCATTCACAACGACTATTTCTGTTGCTTTTTCTTCCTGCAGTTCCAGCAAAGCATTTAAGGTGTCATGAATCAAATTGCCACGGTTAAAGGTGCAAATCAAAACAGATATTTTCAAAGGAAGACAAACATTAAAGATAATATGATGCCGAAAATATTTATGAAATGGCTGTTACAAAACTTTCTGAGATGGCTTCCCAACTCAGATGTTCTATGACATGTTTGCGGTTTGTATGTCCCATTTCAAGGCGAAGTTTTTCATTTTTTGCTAAATGAGAGATGGCCTCAACGATAGATTCTGTTTTGTTTTGATCAACAAAAATGGCTCCATCAGGAGGCAGACTTTCAGCGTATCCACCGTCATTTGAAACAATAAGAGGAAGAGCGGAACTCATGGCCTCTATGCTTGCCACAGAATTGGCTTCGCTGTCCGGAACCATGATGAAAATATCCGCCATCTGATAGTAACGTTCTAACTCAGAGGTAGTCCCGGCGAAGATAACTTTTGATGCCAAATAATATTTTTGAACCATTTCCATGAGCATTGCCTGATCCGGACCACTGCCAAGAATGACATATTTCACGGGAATATTTTCCAGAAATCTTAAAGCCTCAATAACCCTGTGCACTCCTTTCCTTTCTTCGAGTGCTCCAACATGAAGTAAAACAAACTCCTCATCTGATAAACGAAATTGTTTTCGCATTTTTATCCGGGTAGCCACGTCAGGTTTAAATCTATCTGGATTTGTTCCAACAGGAACTACCTTAACAATACGCCCAAACAACTCAGCCGCTTCAGTGGCGATCCAATCGGCATCAGCCAAAATAGTGTTTATAGAAGTTCGCCATCCTGCTTTGATCATGCTGTTGTACCTGTGAGGTACGGATGAATAGGGGTAGCATAAATAAAGGACGGTATTAAGTTTTTTGAATTTACCTACAAACTTCAATGTTTCTTCTTCTCCAAAATCTGCAAAAAAGACAATAATTCGGTCATAACTATTCAATAGGAAATGGCAGCAAAAAAAAGGTACGGCCAGCTTTTTTTCATAATATCTGCTTCCCGGACTTTTTACTATTCTGATACCTTTATCAGGTGCAATGAGGGGCTCAATGGTTTGACTGCCGGAGACGATGGTTACCTCATGCCCCTTTTGATTTAATTCGTTGGAAAGACTCAACACAAGGGTTTCAATTCCTCTCGGGAGTTTAAAAGTGTGAAAATGGAAAAATGCAATTTTCAAATCTTTATGCCTAAGAAAGGAGGTTCTGATAGTATTGCTTATAGATTGGACTAAGGGCTGGGATCCCGAATTTTTCAGACTGTTCTAAAACATACTTGCCAGATTCTTTAAGCAGCACCGGATTCAAAATAAATTTTTCAAAAAGCTTGGTTATCTGTGCCGAATTACCGGCTTCAAAGATGTATTCCTTATTTTTTGGCCCTAGTGTTTCCGGCATTCCCCCAATATTTGATGCAATGACCGGCACTCCGCAGGCCATGGCTTGTGCTACGGTATAAGAAAATGATTCATATATTTCTGAAGGAACAATAACCAGATCAGAAGTGGCATAATATTCAGGAAGTTTTTCATAAGAAATAAACCCTCCAAAAGTTACCCTATACTCAAGATTGAATTCCGAGACGAGTTTTTTGCAGATTTCAAATGCATTACCCCTCGGTGGACCAATGTTGATGAGATGTGCCTGAGGGTATTTTTGAGCAAGTTCAATAAAAGACTTGATTAAAGTGATTACACCTTTTGCCCTTTCGAATCGGCCTACATGAAGAATAATAAATTTATCTGATACTTTGACGGGTTTTGGCAATGGTCGAAAATGAGCAGTGTCAAGTATATTCGGAATCACGGTTATTTTTTCTTCCGGAAGATTGTAGTACTGTATGAGGTGGGATTTAAGGTCTTCGCTGGGCGTCGTGATGGCATCGCATTTTTGAAAACAGAATTTTTCCCTTTGAACGGCCCACCAACCGTCTAATCCACGTATTTCTTCTTCCAGATAGGTGCTTCGAAGTATGCCCCATGGGGTGTGAGCTCTGATGACCACTTTGTTATTCCGCTTTGGATTTCGCTGCAAATAAGCATAAGCTTCGCTATGTATATCCATGAATTCAATGACATCTTTATGATCTTTTTCAAGTGCAATGGCGAGTTTTAGTGCATACTTCAGGTCCGTCCAATACCTAAGCCCATTCCTTAAACCACTTGTTTTGGCGAGTTGGTGTAATCGGGTATAATGACTGTGAGCGGAAATACTTCTCATGGGAATTTTAAGTTGATCATAAAATTGAGAATTAATCTCAGATGCCGACGTATAGATCGTCATTTCAAACTCATCTTTCAAAGCAGCCACCAGATACCCACTGTGCATAGCGATGCCACCCTGATGTTCCGGATAAAACCATCTTGAACAGATGGCGAATTTTAATCTGTCTTTTGAAATACCCATTGAATTTCAACAAATTGAAGTGCAAATTTTTTGATTAACCGGTCTGCATGACTCGGATTGTTTTTGTTTTGAAGTGCAGCATTGACTTTCCTTGTGAGGTAGGTTGACATTATATTATCAAGCTTTTTAAGGCGATATTTCTTCCAGTCGTGCCAAACTATATAGCTGTTTGTTGAGATCAGGTACCACATGCTTTCTATCTCTTTATAATAATTTTTTGTGTTATTAACGTCCCAAAAATCACCACTTCGGAACACAAAGAACGACTTATGGGTAATATCAGTGAAGGCGGCAATTGAAAATGCATGAGGCACGTGAACGTGTATTTTCCCTTTTGATTTAAGTATTCTTCGGCACTCCGAAAAAATACGCTGAATATTGTCTAATGAAAAATGCTCAACAACATGCCTTAAATAGATATGATCAAAAGATCCATCTCTAAAAGGATAGGGAAAATCCAAAAGGTCATGCACCACATCCACTTCATCTAACACGGCGTTGTCCATACCTATTGCATCCTCGACCTTGTTCGTTCCGCACCCCAAATCGAGAATATCAAATTCACCGATTAACCGAATTCTCCTTTCAGTGTTGAAATCAAGGTTAATCAAAGCTAAAATCCTTTTTCTGGCTGCTTGCCCCATGGCAAAATGTTCTTGCTCCAAAACGAGATAAATGGCCTTTAGAAATTTATCCTTAAAATCATCAATATCACGTGGTTTAAATAAAAATCCACATTCATTATTTCCGATCAGTTCAGGAATTCCACCAACGGCACTGGCAACTATTATTTTTCCGGCACCCATAGCTTCATAAACGGTATTGGGAGAATTATCGAAATAAGATGGGATAACACAAATATCAGCCGATTTATAAGCCTCTAACAATACCTCTTTTGGTACGAACTTGTGCTGTTCGAGAAAATTCAGGTTGGAGACGTCCTGAACAGGTTCATAGCCGTAAAACTTCACTTCAATGAAGTCCTTAAGGGATGCGGGAATTTGTTTTAATGCATCTATCAAAAACTCACCACCTTTAACAGGATCATTCCTTGATGCAAAGAAAATAATGACCTTTTCTTTGCGTACAATTTTTTGCTCTTCAGGTTCATGATTAATTTGTTTTTCATCGATGGGATAAGGAATTACCTCGCTATTATCAAATGTTTCACCCATTTCATCTTCTACCAGCTTAATCATGGCATTACACGGTGAGATGACATATTTTGCACGTTTAATGAAATAATGCTCCACTTTTCGTGCGATCCAGTCCGAGAGATTTACAGTCTGACCTGAATTCTTTTTAAATGTATAGGCCGAACCATGCAGATGAACAAAATAATCGAATTTTTTGAAAATGGCGTTCCAGAAATCTCCGCCTTCGCTGTATTCAACAACGTTAATTTTTCTTTTTCGATTGATTTCGATGAGTTTTTTATAAATGATCCATCCGGCTTCCAATTGTTTGATTAATGGAGCGAATACACTTAGAAATGGGATTTTACTTATGTAATAATGAATAGGTCCATTATGTATGCAAGCAAAAATCCGGATACCATCATCATTATATTCGGCATTTTTGTTGCCCATTTGGCCACAAATTACCGAAACCTTAACGCCTCTTCTTATCAATTGTTTTCCAAAAAGTTGCACATAGGTACCGGCACCGCCAACCTGACCTGAAGCTCTTGGATATCCTGTTTCTACAAAAACTACATGCATAGTTTAATCAGTAAAAACCGTTTCTTTAAAACGCCCGAAAGCGGCCTCCCAATTCCAATAAGTCATCACACTTTCCTTGCCGGCTTTGGCTATTTCTTCTCTTTTGGTATCGTTGTCAATAAGAAATTCAACGGCTTTCCCAAATTCTTTGGATTGTCGTTGAACCAATAAACCGGTCTTTTCGTGAATTATAGATTCCCGTGGTCCACCCTCACAAACAGCAATTACCGGAACGCCGAACGCCATCGCCTCCAGTGGGGTTAATCCAAAGGGCTCAAGAAATGGCGAATAAAGAAAAATGGATGATTCCTGAAATTTCGCGGTCAACTCAATTTCACTCAAATCAACGCAAATCTCAATTTCTACATTTAATTGTTCGGCCATATTTATCAAATATCTTTCATAGGCTGAATTTGAGGAATTGCCAACCACGATTAGCCTGGGTCTTTTAGATATGGGAACAAAAGACAGCGATTCAACTAAAAAATGATATCCCTTCATGGGCCCGATAGCTCCAACTGACAAGACGTATTTTCGCGGTGTGGTTTTTTTAGGTAACTCTTCAGGAAGGTTCGTTCCAAGATAAACAACAGAAGCATTGACACCATAAGCAGCCAACAAGTTTTCCTTAGAGAAATTAGAATTCGTCAGCACCAAATCTGTAAATTGAATATTTTTAAAATCGTATGATTGGCGGTATAAACGTTCTATGTTGATAAACGGCTTATCCCAAATATTGACAATCGGAGAATAGAATTTGAGCAATAATGGCTTGATTCCGTATGTTTTCTCATGTGTAATCTTTTCAAGTTTCTCTATTTGATTGAAGAAACCCTTTTCGTAGAATTCTCTTTGAGTTTCTGCACAATAGTATACGGTTCTGCAGTTTAGATATCTCAAAATAAACGGACTCTGAACCAGGTCTTTGCTATGGTGAATAAAAGCAATGTCGTAGTTGCCCGAATTTATCTTGGCAGCCAGCCTTTTTGATGATTTTTTAATTCTTTTGATATTGATGAAGAAAAAAACAAGGTAAATAATTGATTTCAAGAAAGGCAAAGGCCAAGTGAATCTTTTTAGGAGTATGTATCCATCAACAGTGCATGAACTGACTTTTTTATCCAAAGGGAGAAATTTTTCAACCCCGATGTCATGTATAAATAAATCTACCGTCCATGCTTCCCTTATGAAACGCACGCAAAATTCATAAAGTTCCTTCTTGCTCCCCCCTGATGTCAGGTTATGATATATAGCGATTCTTTTCATTTAAGAAATTGAATAGATTAAAGATTCGAAGATATTCTTGCATAGTGGAAAGTAAACGGTAATGGTCATTAACTGCGTTTCGAATCATTTAACAAAATCAATTTGCCGTAATAAAGATGTTTTTTAGGCTCCATGATGATTGCCTTGGGATAAATAAAAATGGCCCTGCACAAAAACTTTAAACCGTCAATGGCAGATGCTCGATGATTAATGGCAACTGATATATAAAGATTGTGAATATGCCGAAAGATGTATTTTTTATTCCCTTTTTGGGTGTCTTGCAATATCTTTTTTGCAACAGATATTCGATTCAAAAGCCATTTCTTTGGATTCATTACACTGGTGATTCCGTCAGGATGTTGCCTGTAAACTGACATTATATCATTTAGAAATCCAATTTTACCTCTTAAGGCTAAAAGAATTTGAACGGTGTGGTCTCCAGATATGGCTTCTGACAAGTAATCTGGAAATGGAAATATGATTGATTTGCGGAACAACATGGAAGATGTCAATGGACCCGATTGCAAAATATCCTCAATGCCATATTCATTGGTTTTCGTGTTTTTTGGTTTAGGATATGGTTTAAAAGGCTGTATGTGTTCTCCGTACAATAAATACCCTTCGTGAAAGGAAAGTGCTAAATCGTTTTTGGTAATATGATCGAATTGTTTTTGAAGTTTTAACTCATCAACCCAGTAATCATCTCCATCGCACATAGCTATTAAGTCTGCTTTACATTGGGTAAGGGTATCTAGGCTATTTGGCATCATACCCAGATTTTCTGCTCTTTCAAGTATTCTTATTATATCCGGGTATTTATTTTGATATTCTTTACAAATAGCTAAAGTATTATCAATACTTTTATCTTCGCCAATAACAAGTTCAAATGAAAAATTTGTTTTCTGCATTAATACACCTTCGATAGCCTTGGCTATGAAGTTTTCGTGGTCGTACGTTATCATACAAACACTTACTGATGGAACGGAATCAT
This sequence comes from Bacteroidia bacterium, assembly GCA_020053795.1. GTDB lineage: Bacteria > Bacteroidota > Bacteroidia > NS11-12g > UBA9320 > JAGVMN01. The sequence continues at coordinate 59,894 of JAGVMN010000007.1, forward strand.
TAAAGGCCGAAGTCATACTTAGATGGTTGCAAAGGATTTTCTGATTTCATAAAACATTAATCTGATTCTGGCCCAGGTCCATTCCCTGTTTGTCATTAAACCTTTTAAGATATGGTTACATTTCGTAGCAAAATTTGTGGTTTGAACCATAGCAAAATGAAAATGCAATTTTGAAACAGCGGTCATCAATAGCCTTCTTTTTTTGTAGTCGTTATATTTGATCAGACCTTTTAAAGATTCTATCCGGTTCAAAATCCAGGATGCACTATTGGTCGTTGCGGTGACGCCTGAATCCAGTACCACATGGTTACACCAATATTCATTGATCAAACCAATATCACCTTTTGAGGCAATAATCAGCATTTGAATTTGGTCGCCTGAAAATGTGGTGTGAAATATTTCGGGAAGCGGGAGTGAAGCATTTTTCTCAAAGAATATGGACGCAGTTAGTGGCCATACTTTCAAGAGCGTTTCAAAATCCCATTTTTCTACAGTCAACTTACTTTGGGGTCCTGTCAATTCCCCTGCAGGATTTACCCAATGACCCTGATGAAAGTTCATAACCAGATTATTGGCTTCGAGATGTTCTTTTTGTTTTTGAAGTTTTAAAGGATATGTCCAATAGTCGTCACCTTCGCAAAGGGCAACATACTTACCCCTGCAATTCTGAAAAGTATCAATAAAATTAGTAATCATGCCCATGTTTCGTTCTCTTTTCAAAACACGAATGATGTTTGGATATTTTGCTTCGTACTCGCAACAAATGGCGTATGTGTTGTCCGTTCCACGGTCTTCACCAATTACTAATTCAATCGGAAATTCGGTTTGTTGCATCATCACCCCTTCTATTGCTTTAGCGATGAACCTGTCATGATTGTAAGTGATCATACATACACTTACCAATGGCCGATCTTCATGTGTATTCAAGTTGATTATGTTTTTTTGCAATTAAGGTATAATGCATGGGCATTAAATTTCTCAAGGGTGTTTCAATTGCATTTAATTCCAGAATTTGAAAGTTACTAAAAAGAGAACGTAAACCATACTCAGTAAATCTCCAACAATCGGGTAGGGGGCCATGTATTCTAAAATTAAAAGGAACAGATACGAAAATAAGACCTTCTGGTTTTAAGACTCTTCGAAGTTCGTTCACTGCATCAAAAGGTCTCAAAGTATGCTCTAAAACCTCTGTGCAAAGAATATAATCAAAATGATTATCTGGAATAGTTTTGTCGTTTGATTCACAAATGTCTGCGATATAATCACTATCCGATAGGGGATTAATATCTAGAGTATAAATAGATGACAAATGGAAAAACTATTTGGCCCCTAAATGTTCTTGCGGAGCAATATCCAAAAGTGATGTCCCGGTTTTGTCATATTTTCCACTACAATCCTTTATGAAATTAGAGACATTGGCTCTGATTAATTGTAAATGTTTAATATCAAGTTCGCTAACCATCATTTTATGCTGAGAAATAAAATAATGACCTTACTTGTTCACTCTGCCAAAAGCGGGCATTGAGGGTGGTCAAACTTTCCAAACAAGCAGAGATTCAATAGCATCTAAGCCAAAAACCGGGATATGCAATTCATCAAATACCTCTTTTCGCTCGGCAAACGAATCGTCAATAAGAATGGCACTTTTACCATCTATTAATGAACTCTTTTTCTGATCCTTGCCAACTAATTTGATTTCATTGAAGAGCATTTCACTAATAGCAAATTTCGCAAGTGTTTTAGAAATTTCACTCTTATGTCTGGATAAAAGGACTATGCGTTTACCCATATTGCGTGCCTGATAAAGAAATTTAATAACCTCAGTATTGACCTCGTTATTCACTATGATGGTATCGTCAAGGTCTATATATACATCTGAGAATTGCTCCTTAATCCAGAATCTGGCAAATAAGGCACGATCAATTTCAATATCCAGTTTGTTATCCAGAATTTCCACCTTAATTCCCATTCGGTCAAACAGACTTAATTGTATAAAATTTATTCCCGAAACCCTGAATAGACCCATTGTACCTGCTATTCGCGGAGCAATTTCCATCAATACCAGTTCACCATTTGTCCGTTCTTTGACTTGAAAGAACCAAACACCCTGAAACGAAAGAGTCTGATTTATTATTTCGGCCAATTCCTGAAATTTAGAATTTACAGTAAGTTTAGAGTTAACACTAATGCCATTGTAAATCCTCTTTCTTTCTCTTCCTTCTGCAAACAAAAGAGTACCATTTCTATTAGTAAAGCAGTCAACGGTATATTCTTTCCCTGGCAGGTATTCCAGGGCAAGAAGGGTTGGGTCTTTCTTGAAATAGAAGTCAACTTCATCCTTTGTGGTTATTTTGTAGGTACCTTTTGAGCCTTTTCCTTTATCTGGTTTCATGAAAATAGGAAAATTCATTTTTTCAGGCAATTCATAAACTCTGGGAGTTGGTATGAGTGGTTTGAATAATTCATAAGTTTTTCTTTTTGACCGGCAAACTTGACAGGTTTCGGCACTTGACGTTATAACTGTAGCTTTGATCTTACTTTGATGTTCGGCCATTTTCAGGACAACTGAATCATCAGCCGGTATTACAAAATCAATAAGATTTTCAAGAATAATTTTATTTAATTCATCAATGAAATTTGGTTCTTCAATATATGGGATACCTCCTATGTAGTTTTTAAAAACAAATTTACCATGGTCGTCAACACTGCTTCCACCATATAGATTGAAATGGATAGAATGGGCCAATGCCCGATTAATTTCTAAACCGATTTCAGAACCACAAGGAAAGATCAAGACATTTTTCACGCAGTTAAAAATTTTATTTTAGCTCAATAAACATCGATACTCAGCTTGCCTTCGCTTTTTTTTGCCGGGTTCCCAATATAAACACCCCATTCTTCTGTATTCTTTGTAATACTGGCTCCCATGGCCACCAAGGTTCCTTTAGCCAAATGGGTAAAATCTCTTACCGTAGCGTTTACACCAAGAAAACAATAAGGCTCTACAATACAATGCCCTGATAAAACAACATGAGAGGTAAAGAACACATGATCCATAATTATTCCGTGATGACCAATATGATTACCGCTCCAGAGAACTACATTGTTGCCTATTGTTGTAAATGGTTGAATGGTGTTATCCTCCAAAATAAAGCAATTATCTCCTATCAATGCGTCGCTAAGTACCGTGGCCTTTGAACTAATATAAGAAATGAGTTCATAACCTTTTTGCTTGGCACTTAAATAGATTTTTTCTCTCAGGGTATTCATTTTTCTTCCTGTCATCGGGGCAAAGAACTTATAATCTTCTGGCGGAAATATAGTCTCAACATCTTCAAATGCTACGACCGGAAGTCCCTTAAAATCAGTTATAGTCATGTACTCCCTGTTAACCGTAAATGCCACCACTTCATGCTCGGTGTCATGTGTCAGATAGAAATGAGCCAATTCAGCCGTATCCAGAATACCAAAAATGATAATCTTAGCCATTTATATGAGATTGTATTTGCCCAAAAGTACTTTAGTATCTGCCGGGCTGTTAAACATCAGTACGTCTATCATCGAAAGCCCGGAGACAAAATCATTGTTGAATTGCTTGTACTCAATGGGCCCTGTTTTAAGAAAATAAAGTTCTATTTGTTTGGTTGCAAATTGCTCCTTTGTATATAACTGAATTCCTCCAATGGGGTTGACACACACATTTGCTTTCAAGGTTTGACATATTGTAGCCATTCGATCCCAATTTCTCAAATCTTTTATATAGCCAAAAGCAGAACTGAGATAGATCACCGGTTTAATTTGCAAATAGTCGAGAACCCTGATGATACTCATGGTTGTGAGGTCTAGCAAGCGGGTTCGGCGGCTGTCTATTATTTCATGAATTAATTCAATGGTTTTAAGGTAATAAGGGGCCTTTTTATACGAGGCTTCTAAAGTTTTATAGAATTTATTTTTCCAGCGATCGTCAATAGCATGTTGAAGATCAGAAATTTGATGATTTTGAGACGCATTGTGAACGGGTACTGTAAATAGATGCTTCTGCCCGTTCACTAAAATATTATTTCTGTTAATCCAACCACGATTAATGTAACTGGCATCATCAAGTATAACAAAACAATCACAAGCCATAAATAATTGATAATAGCCAATATAGGGAAAGAAATAAGGCTGCATGATCGTGGCTTTCATTCTAGTAATTTTGGGCTCTCAATAGAGTGCGGGCTATCATGTCTGTTTCCTCTATACTCAAATCATGGAATATTGGTAGGCAAAGTATTCTTGAGGCTATTGAATCTGAAATTGGTGTACTTGATTTCCTCACATAATCCAGCAAAGACAATGAGGGATAGAAATATCGTCTTGGAAAAATCTCTATCTTCTCCAGTTCTTTGATTGCCTTAATCACTGCACTTTCATTCTCGAACACAAATGGATAATAAGCAAAGTTATATTCTGAATCTTTTTGGACAATAATAGTATTACCCCTGAGGTTTTTTAATGCCTGGTCGTAATAATTGTGTTGTTCTTTTCGCCGACGAAGTATGGCATCAATTTGCTTTAAAACGCACAAACCCATAGCAGCATGAAATTCGGAATTTTTTGCATTGATTCCAACCCCATCAAATTTAGCAACACCATCATGACCAAAGTTTCGCATTAACCACATTCTTTTCAAAACATCGGGGTTCCGTGTAAAAACCGCCCCTCCTTCTATTGTATGAAAAAGCTTGGTGGCATGAAAACTTGAGGTGCTGATATCGCCATAGTTGAAAATACTTTTTCCTTTGTACCTGGTACCGAAACAATGAGCAGCATCATAAATTACTTTAAGATGATGTTTTTTGGCTATGGAATCTATTGCTTCTATATCACAGGAATTGCCAAAACAATGAGTGGCCAGAATTGCTGAAGTAGATGAAGTGATGGCCGATTCAATCTTTTTTGGATCAATATTGAATGTATTGGGGTCAATGTCAGTAAAAACAGGTGTGCAGCCTTCCCATACAATGGAACTGGTTGTGGCCACATAACTGAAAGGGGTTGTAATGATTTCGCCCTTAAGCCCTAATGCTTTTATGGCAATCTGAATGGCCAATGTGCCGTTACTTAAGAAAAGCAAATGAGGCACATCTAAATACTCTTTCAGTTTCAATTCCAACTCATTGACCAGGGGGCCATTATTCGTGAGCCAATTGCGTTGCCAGATTCCCTGCAGATAATACTGATATTGTTCGAATGGAGGTAAAAAGGGTTTAGTTACGGGTATCATTTTGTGTTTGATTAATTTCCCATGAGACGTTGCTGAGTTTTAATACTCCTTCCTTGTTGCCCATCCAACCCAAAAGTCCATTTGGGGCCGGCAAAAGATCGAAAGAAATACTGTCTTTAACATCAATAAGTGCATGGCCTTTATTTAAAACAAGAAGTAAACGACTGACCGAGTATGTTCCTTCATTGAGTACATTTCGAGGGAAAACAGAATGCATTTCAACAAACCCGCCACCAAGTTTTTCATGCTCTATAAAAGCCGAACTGCCTACATAAACCAAAGTTCCCATCTCATCAACGAGATGATAGGTGAGGTCTATTTGCTGACCGGGCTTTTTTATCCAGGCTGTTAGTTTGAAATGGATTTCGTCTGAAGTGTAAAACACCTTAGAATTATCCTGCTTTCCGTTAGTAACAGTGGCCTCTAAAAATTTGTAGTCTTCATTGCCAGGAGCCTTTTCAAACTCCCAACTGATTCTGTTGTTGGATGAGAGATAGTTTTTCAGGTATTCGTGAACCATGTCATGTGTTTGGCCTTGTGCAACCAAATGGCCATGCTTTAAAATAATGGCTGATGTGCACAGGTTTTGGAGAGCCTCCATATTGTGACTGACAAAGAGAACGGTTCGGCCATGACCTGAAACATCCTGCATTTTACCCAGACATTTCTTCTGAAATTCCGCATCACCTACTGCCAACACTTCGTCTATTACCAATATTTCAGGTTCCAGATGAGCCGCTACACTAAAGCCCAATCTTACATTCATTCCAGACGAATAGAATTTCACCGGTGTGTCAATATGTTGTTCAACCCCGCTGAAGTCTATTATTTCATCAAGTTTTGAATCTATCTCGCGACGTGTCATCCCCAGAATGGTTCCGTTCATATAAATGTTCTCCCTCCCGGTCAGTTCTTTATGAAAACCGGTACCTACTTCAAGCAATGCCGCAATTCTACCCTGAATGGTAATTTTACCCGAACTGGGTTCAGTAATTCTTGAAAGAATCTTAAGCAATGTGCTTTTGCCGGCTCCGTTGTGACCAATAATTCCAAGGACATCGCCTTGCTCAACTTCAAAATTTATATCATTCAAAGCCCAGAATACCGAATCCTTTTCACTTTCAAGATTGGTAAGTGACATCAGGGTTTTAAAGTTTCTGACAGGGGCTCCCATTATGTAACCAATTTGTCCAAACAGGGTGTCTTTTTTTACTTCACGTTTACCCAGACGGTAGCGTTTCGACAAATTTTCAACTTTGATTACAGACGTCATAAATTAACTGATTCTATTGAAGAGGTGTTTATCGTATTAGGCCACATCGGCAAATATTTTTTCCATTCGCTTAAAATAGAAAGCCCCGAAAACGAAGATAATAACCGAAATGACTCCACCGGTTAGTATCCAATCCCAGGGCATCGGTTGCGTTGAAAGAAACATGGAACGGAATCCTTCAATAACACCTACCATGGGATTAAGACTATACCAAAACTGATACTTTACTGGGATGGATGAGGATGCATACACGACCGGTGCAGCATACAAAAGGATTTGAACCAAAAAACCAATGGCATGTTTTACATCGCGATATTGCACTGCCATAGCCGAAAGTATCATTCCCAAGCCAAGCGAAAACATGATCATTATTATCATCAAAATTGGCAGGAAGACTACCTCCCACGAGGGTGTTAGGCCAAAGTAAAATAAAAGAGCAATGAGCAGTAAAAACGCGATGGCAAAGTCCAACAGCTTTGCAAATGCTGCTGAGATAGGTAAAATCAATCTTGGGAAATAAACTTTGGTGATCATGTTTGAATTTGAAACCAGACTATTGGCGGCTTCAGTCAGGGTATTCGAAAAATAACTCCAGGGCAACATGGCCGCAAAACTGAAAATAAGGTAGGGTGCACCATCTGAACTTATCTGAGCAACGTTCCCAAAAACAATTGTAAAGATGAGGGTTGTGAAAAGTGGTTGAATAATCGCCCAACTAATACCCAATATGGATTGGGCATACCGGGCCTTTATTCCTCTGACGACCATGTAGTACAACAAATCCTGGTATCGGATCAACTCACGCCAGTCTATTAATTGCCATCCTTTTGAGGGCTCGATTACCTGAATTTTTGTGGCTGGTGTGTTCATGCTGATTTCCAAAGGAGTAGTAAGGGTTGTGGTTCCTGATTTATTTTGTTGAGGTCTTCCATGGCATAGGTCACGTATCGAATTTTTCTGCTGATTAACTTTTCAGCTTTTTCGACAAGCTGGCTGAGGTATTGGCGGTCTATATTCCCGACAAGAATGATGTCTATAATATTGCTGTCGGAACCTTTGGCAAAGCTGCCACTCAGATAAACCAACTCAAGATTGCCCAGATTTTCGATTACATTCTCAACAACCTTATCAATGCCTACATGTTTCAGCAGTATATTATTGATGTCTTTGAACAACGGGTGTTTAGTATTGGCTTTGAAAAGTTTTTTGTTTCCCTCTAACTCCGTCGTCAGCAGACCCGCATCTTCAAAGCGATTTAGCTCAACCCGAATGGCATTGCTCGATTCCCCAAATTCCTCTTCAAGCCCGCGTAAATAAGAGGTGGTCTTACTGTTTAAGAAGAATTTAAGCAGCAGTTTTACTCTTGTTTTTGATGTGATGAGTGTGTCGAGCAATGGGTTGTTGGTGAATGAGGCTACGAGGAGTGCAACTTTTGGGGCGATAAACTATCAATCGTAAACAAATATGGTTGAAAGAATGCACTTCCCAAGTTTCGGTTTGGCTATTGATTTTGGGTGCTGTTAGCGTTAGTTTTTATTCTTTCCCGAGGACTTCAGAAATTTGCTCGAACAGTTCAGGAATTTTATTTTTAACAACGTCCCAAACTATTAAGTAGTTTACTCCCATGTAGTCGTGAATTAATCTGTCTCTCATTCCTGCAATATTTTTCCATGTAATTGAACTCCATTTAACTTTGAAATCTGCAGGAATCTTTTTTGATGCTTCTCCAATAATCTCAAGGCTTCTTACAACAGCTCTCTTTAAGGTCTCATCTTGCAAAAACTTCTCTTTTGAAACTTTAGAGTCAATAACCGACAAAACAAAAGAGCATTCATCCCGAATGTGTTTGACATATTCGAGTGGGTCCTTAGGCATAAATTACTTCGTTCAAAATTTTTGGCCCGATATAAGGGCTTAAACCATTCCTCGTAACAACCTCAACTCTTTCATGTTTGAACAAGTTCTCAAAAAGGTCGCATACGGCCATATAATTGTCGAAACTCTCTTTCCCAGGGTGGAAGTCAATTAATAAATCAATATCACTCTTGACCGACTGTTCGTTTCTCAGATAGGAGCCAAATAATCCAACATTAGAAATCCCAAGCCGTGACAGTTCAGATTTGTGAATTTTAATTTGTTCCAAAATATTCTCCTTCGTTGTCATGCTCAAACTGCGAATCAAAATTACAAAATTTGCTTAAAAGATGTTGTGGTCAAGGGTTCGGGGGTTTGCTATGGCAGGGAGTTTTAACACTAAACTTCATTCGGAGAACTGAACTTCCACCTTGAACTAATGTGTCTGCGAAACACGGAACCCCAGCTATTGCAAACCCCTTGTTAGCAGCAGTAATTCATTCAATAATTGTGAATTACCGAAATCTGTTTCTGTTATTTCATTTGTCTGAATGTCTAATGTTTTCCATAGCCCAATTTTTTTTCCATTGAAGTAAACTCCCTTTTCAAAAGTTAATCGATCACATTGAAGATATGTCGCAATCCCTATATGTTGATCTTTATATTTAAGTCCTCGGTAAGTATGTAAAGCCCCCTTTTTAACTAACTCAATATTTTTTATTGGACAAGTTTCTCCATTAGCCATGTACTCAGTGGATGGAGATTGATAGTAAAAGGCAACAGTATCTGATCTGTCTTTAGTAATTCCAATAGCTTTGACTCTTTCACCCTTAAAGTAGAAAAATTGATCAATGTATATTTCTGTTGAATCTGTTGATATTGAATCATAGTCCAAAGCGTTAACCTCATTTATAGTTTTTATTCTTTGGTTTTTTGTCCAAACCTCTATCTCAGTATTGATTTCCAAATTATTGATTCCAATTGGATTTAAATCTTCTTCAGCTGGTGTGATAATCGCTTTGGTTTCATTATAACTTTGACAAGAAGCAAGAAATACTAGGATGCTAATCGTGATTGAAAGTTTCATTCTCATTTTTGCTAACTTGTTTATTTCAGTAACTACAGCCTCAAAAACTTCTCCAATCCCACAATATCAAAAGGAATTGGAGAAAGTGTGCTTCAGACCACAAGTCTTTTTTTCTTAAACCTATCCGAAAAATCTATTTGTTCTTTGATCTGAATTTTCGCCGGAATTTTATAGCGGTCAAGACGTTCGGAACAATGTTTTTTGATAACCGATTTTATGGTTAAAGGGTCAATACCCTTTTCCAACGAAACGTTAACAGCCACAATTTGTCCGGTTATTGAATTTGGCAGCCCGAAAGCTATACAGTCTGTTACTCCATCTATTTCCATCACCACTGATTCAACCTCGGCAGGTAATACTTTTTCTCCGCCAACGTTGATGAGTTCTTTGGCCCGACCGGTGATTTTTAAAAATCCGTCTTCAGATTCTTCTACCAAATCGCCGGTTTTAAACCAGCCATCCTCAGTAAAACTGTCCATATTATGGTTGAGGTAACCCATGATCTGTGTTTTACTTCTCAGCCATAGTTCGCCGTTCACAATTTGAAATTCCTGGTCGGGATCGTCAAATTTCAAAGAGGTGCTCTCTGACGATTTTGACTGGGTTTTGATGATTCCCGTTTCACTTGTTCCAAAAGTTTGCAAAAACTTTACCCTCAGAAAGGTGTCTTTCAGCTTTAATAAAAGACTGGCCGGCATCGGTTCTGTGCCATATGTTATCATTCTCAGACTGCTCAGATCATAAGTTTCCTGGCATTTGGCCATCAAAAGAAGATTCAGGAAAGTAGGGGAGGCCGGCAATACATTCACCTTGTATTTTTCAATCAACTGAGAAACCTTTTCAGGATTTCTGCTGGACGGCAATACTATTGTGGCACCCATTGCCAGACAATTTAGCAGCGTATTCAGCCCGCCAATATGATCAAACATCAGGAAAACAACGAATACAAGTGATTTGCTTTTCAGGTCCAGATATGATTCTACCAAATTGTCGAGATCGTGAACCATGGCTTTTGGTTTTCCCGTGCTTCCACTGCTGAATAGAATCAACCCTGATCGGTTTCTTTGTCTTATGGCATGTATAATCGCATGAACCTGATCGGGGAGAAACGTTTCCTTTTTATCGTTTCTCATATCATAGCATAGCGTTGCACCTGAAGCTTCTATTCTTTCTTTAATCTCCGCCTCATTTGTTGTCGTAATAGGGACACAGATTAATCCCCTTTTAAACATGGAAAGAAAAAAGGCGATGCTCTGAAAACTGTAATCACCTTTGAGAAAAGTGATGGTTCCGGGTGCAACCTGATCTTGTACCAATACTGAATCAAAATGTTGAATCTGTTCAAGAAGGTCTTTGTAGGTATATGAATTGTGATTTTCAATCAGAGAAATCTGATTGTCGTGATTTTTGAGGAGTTCTAATAGCCGTAGTGCTTCCCTCATGCTAAAATACCCCGCCCAAATAAATCACCTGGCCGGTTATAAAACCGGATTCGGGTCTGATAAAAAACTCTATAGTGTTCAGTATATCGTCAAAGGTTCCTGGTCTTTTTATCGCCTGGCGATCAATCAATTCGTTTATTTTGCCCTTGGGAATGGCTTTAATCAAATCGGTATCCGTTGGTGTGGGGCCAATGGCATTTACGGTAATTCCCAGTTTGCCTACCTCAGTTGCCATCACTCTTGTCAGAGATTCTACCGCCGATTTACTTGCTGCATAAACAGCTTCTCCTTCAAGGTTCAAGGGCACCGCGACAGTAGAAAAATTGATAATTCGCCCCTGCTTTTTTTGCATCATTAGTTTGGCAGCTTCTCTGGAACACAAAAAGGTTCCTTTGAAATTGGTGTCGAACAATTTTGATACGGTACTTCCCGGAGTGAGTAACAAGTGATTCATTGACGCCATCCCTGCATTGTTGATCAGTACATCGAGTTCTTCTGTGTTTTTTCGAATTTTAGTAAACATGGCTTTAACCTGCATTTCATCGGCCACATCAGCTGTGAAATGGGTGTAGTTGTGATGAACAAGATCACTTTCAGAACGGCTACAGCCAAATACGACATGACCCTGAGACAAAAAATGTTCTGCCAGAAATCTGCCAATACCCTTTCTCGATCCGGTAATCAGAATGTTCATTTTTCTGTCAGGTATGCAAATGATTGAGGTGGAAATAATTTAAAGTCCGCTCTCAAACATTTTGGTTTTTTATACTTTATGGTATTCCTTATTTTAATAGCAAAACCTTGGTCTTTGTCTGCAAAGTATTTGTAGTAATAGTCTTCTGATATACCTGAATGTTCTTGTGTCAATGTCCAAAGAGTTTGCAGGTCATAGTTTAAAATATCTTCAATTTCAAACTCGCCAATAACTTGTTGAACCGGTGATGAAGCATAAACGATTACCGATTTGACGTTCTCGTTCTTGAATATTGATTTTCTAAACTCAAATTTCTTTGAGCCATCAAATATTTTAAAGGCAAATTCCGGTTTTATTGATAAAACTACTTTCATATTATTTTGTCCTGTTGTAAGCAAAATTGATTAAGTCGTCAAACTGCTTTGAAGTCAATTTTGCAAATCCTTTTGGTAAACTCATTGAGTCTGCGAATATGCCTAAGTTTATTAAATCATTCAATGTCGGTTTAGGTGTTGGTAAAGAATGTGCATAAAGGAAATTGATAATAAATGGCTTGTATTTTGGGAACTTGTTCCACCATTTGTCAAGCAAGTCTTCTTTGGGAATCATTGTTCTGCGATTGCAATTATTAAAAAAGTCATCAAAGTCTTTGAAACCATCTTTAATACTTTCAACTATGCAAATTGTAGTTAATGTGCTCGAATACTTTTTTGGTGCTGTTTCCCCAATTCTATATATGAGAACAATGTCACCTGATTTTAAATTTCTGTCGGGTGAGTGAGAAATATACACCTTGCTAATTCTGTTTCTATGAGGTTCATTTTCGGTATATTTCGCCTTATCTTCTCTTGTATTTATACTGTCTGGGAATAATTCTGTGTGATATTGAGGTTCAATTCTAATGAGGTATTTATCTGTCTCCCTTGAGAAGAATGGGAATGTCAATTTTGGATTTTCGATGTTAACGGGTAAGTTCTTACCGAACTCTCTAACATAAACCAATTCTTCGCCATTTTTAGATGTTTTAATGCCATGCTGGTAAAAACCCCATTCTTCGAGCATCTCTATTAATTGTTCTTGCTCTGGTCGTTTATTAAAAATAGTGACGTAAATTTCTTCAACTCTAAAAAGTAAAGCATTATCAAAAACAGTTTTTAAAAATCGTTCGCCAATTTTATATCCATTGCTTGAAACCTTAAGAGTTCCAATTTTTAATCGTTTTTTTGGTTTAAATACAGGCGTTATATCAGAATAATCTTCTTCTCCCGGTTTCTCAATTTTAATGTATAAAAAAGCCGTTAATTGATTGTCACTATAGCAAAGGTAACAAGGATGTTCCGCTTTGCTATTGAACCACTTGTCAAACTCTTGATAGTCGAGGCGAAAACTGTCGAAAAAACTGTCTTTCAAATCAACTTCGCCAAAGTCGACCTTTTTAACAGCCAAAACTTTGTGTGAAATAAGGTCAGGGTTCTCTGCGGTTACCTTTTCTAAGAAACTTTGAATTCTATAAACTCTGCCACCTATTCCAAGAAGATGAGCTTTAGTGTGTATTTTCTTATCTTCAGAAATTAAAAGGTCAATTCTGTTTTCAAATACTTCATTTAGGATTTGAGTATCGTTCAGATCATTCGGTGTATTGTCAACTTGTTGGCTAATTTGTTTGATTGTCTCGCTTAATGGTGCCTGATGTTTGAGTTGATTGTAACTTTCTATCTTGATATTCATTGACTTTAAAGAGTTCTGGTCTTTATACCTGTTTAACTCAATGATTGTCAAAGGATGAATGTATTTGTTGTATTTAAGTTTGTCGAGCCAATAGAATAGCTGTCCGATGTCAAGTTTGTAAATCTTGTCAGCTTCCCTGTGAATTATAATATTGGTGTCGAGTAATACTTTCACCTAATTCTGTTTCAAGTTTTGGTGTCGTCCTTTTGCATAGCACATAACTCCTCAATATATTCAACGAGTAACCCAACACTTGCAAAAGGACTTACGCGTCTGGACATGGCTTTCTCATCTGCCAGCACTATGGAAATTCCAAATTCATCTTCTATGGCTTCTTCAATACTGACTACCAGAGAAACAAGATCTATTGAGTCAAGGCCCGCGTCACCTCCAAAAAGGCGGGTGGCATTGCCATTCTTTAAATCGATCTTGTTTTCTATTTCTTCATTGAACTGCAGGATTGTGTTGGTAACTACCTGATAAATCCGTTCTTTGGTATTCTGACTCATTTGGTGATGCTTTTAATATAGATGATGCTTTATCTGATTAAGATTCTCATGTATTTATTCAGCTTTTCCCGGAAGACCGATTTTTGCAATACGCCTTTGACGACGGATTTGTTCTCGGTATCATTAATCTCAAAGCCGAGGGATTTGTTAAACCTAATGGCAGGCATGTTGCTCGACAAAATGCTACATGAAACCGTTTCAAGATTCAGTTGTTCAAAACCGAATTCAAGTAAAGAAAAAACAGCTTTTGACGTATAGGCACTTCCCTGAGATTTCTCTCCGAACATAAATATGCCATATTCGGCAGTTTTCTTTTCATAATCAACATCTTTCAAGTCAACCAGTCCAATATTGCCCAAACCTGTTGTCTGAATCACAAAGTAGTAGTTGGCCCGGTTGTTTACCTTCTCAAACCAATGTGCCTGATCGTTTTCTGAAATTTCTGATTGATACACCATGAAGTTTTTAACCGAGCTGGAGTTTCTCCAATATCTCACTTCCTCCAAATGTTCAGCCTTCAGTCTGCTAAGTACGACGCCATAATTGGCAATTTCCATGATCATGTTAATGAAAAATACATATTAAAGCCTGCAGTCGACCATTTCTTCGGTGAAGAATCCTTTAACATCGTAAACCAGGCCTTTAGCAGTCAATAGTTCCCTTGGGTTGATATGTTTGAACTCATTGTGCCCAACGGTCAGTACGACAACGTCATAAGCAGATGGTTCCATTTTAGTAACCAATTCAAGCCCGAACTCTGATTTAATTTCTTCGTTGTTTGCCCATGGATCGTAAACAGAAATAGCAATGGAATAGGCCATCAGTTCCCTGATTACGTCGATGACTTTAGTGTTTCTGATGTCTGTGCAGTTTTCCTTAAATGTGATCCCAAGTATCAGTGCTTTAGCAGCCTTTATATTGGTACCTTTTTTTATCATCTGCTTAACCACTTCGCCCGCAATGTAGGCTCCCATGCCATCGTTTGTGCGTCTGCCTGCCAAAATCAATTCAGGGTGATAACCCATCTCTTCTGCTTTTTGAGCCAGATAATAAGGATCCACACCGATGCAATGTCCGCCAACCAATCCCGGTTTAAAGGGTAAAAAGTTCCATTTTGTTCCCGCAGCTTCCAGCACAGCGTTGGTGTCTATATCCAACTTGTTGAATATTTTAGCGAGTTCGTTGACAAAAGCAATATTGATGTCGCGTTGTGTATTCTCAATCACTTTTGCTGCTTCGGCAACTTTGATTGATGGGGCCCTGTGTGTGCCGGCGGTTATTACCGAAGCGTAAAGATCATCAACACGTTCAGCGATTTCAGACGTAGAACCGGAAGTCACCTTTTTAACCCGTTCCACAGTGTGTAGCTTATCTCCTGGGTTTACCCTTTCAGGAGAATAGCCCGCGAAAAAATCAATATTGTAACGAAGTCCGGAGCTTTTTTCCACCACTGGGATGCACTCTTCTTCTGTTGCACCCGGATATACGGTTGACTCGTAGATCACCAGGTCGCCCTTTGATAAAACCTTTCCAACAGTTTCGCTGGCAGCAACCAAATAACTGAGATCGGGAATATTCCTGAAATCAACTGGTGTAGGAACCGTAATGATATAAATATTGCATCCGGCAATGTCCTCGGTATCACAGCTAATGAAAAATCCGGGCTGACTCAGGTCAAGATTTTTTTTCAGTACCTGATTCAGATTTTCGTCGGTAACTTCTAAAGTTAAATCGTTGCCGTTATTTAACTCATTGACCCGTTTCTGACTTATATCAAAACCAACAACGGGGTATTTCTTTGCAAAAGCAATGGCGAGTGGAAGCCCAACGTAGCCGAGGCCTATCATGCAGATTTTATTCATTTGACTCTGATTTTTTTAGAAATCGTTTTTTCTGTCATTTTCACAGCTCCGCTCCTTCAGTCACATTCAGACTTTGCACTTATTGAGTAATAAAAGTACTCAAAATTACCTAAAATTTTGATGAAAACTACCTTAAATCAACTTATTAGCTCCTATTGAATTATTCACAGATAGTTGATTAAGAGGCGGACTGTATCCCACTTTTGGATATTGTGAAAAGCAAAAAGTCACGGAAGTCAATTGCAGCAGGCAACACACTACTTCAGGTAATTAAATTCAAGAATGTCTTTAGATTTGGACTGATGGTTTTCTATGTGGGTTAAGTTGCCGGAGCAGCATGAGTAAACAACCCTGTCTGAAAACAACGACCGGATATTTTGTAGGGTTGATAGATGTATAGGTTGTAGGGTTGAAAAGTTGAAGGGTCTAATTTATTAACCTGAAACCTGAGACCTGAAACCTGAAACTTGGGACTTGTAATTTGAGCGTAGGGCCTTGTTGCGTTTGGTGTCTTCTGTGCTTCTATTTTCGCAGATGACATAGGATATACGAGTGAACCCAAGTTCTTCCCATCGGTGTTAATACGGATACGCCATCCGTAATAACACGGATACCCGCATCCGTGTAAACACTGATATTTACAAATCATTAGTTATATTGGAATTTTGTTTTATACGTTTGTCAGTAATTCTACCAGCCGTTAAGCATAAAGAAATATAATAACCTATCAACTAATCAACCAAGTAACCCACCCACCATGCCCATAAAAAGCAATATTCTCGAAATTCTGATCTCGCTAACCCTGATCTATGCCTTTCTCAGTATTCTGGTTTCCGTATTGCTGGAATGGTTCAACCACTGGCAAAAGAGCCGGGCAAAAATGTTGCACGACACCATCGAGCAAATGCTCCTGGACCCAGTCAACCTGTCGTATGGTCATCTGTTTTTCAACCATCCTATGATCAGCGGCATGCGGGGTAAAGCCAATGACCGGCCGCCATCTTATATTTCATCTTCCATGTTTGCCGATGTGCTGATAGATGTAATCGCTGCCCAAAGTCGCCATGGACAAAAACTGGAACCCGTGAAAGACGATAAGGGGAATGTGACCGGCTACCAAAAAGTCGGGAGTGTACCGGTATCGGTCAGAACACTTTTTAATGAATCACTGGTTAATATGAATGCCAGTCCGCTGAACGACCTGATTGCCGGGATGTGGGAAAAGGCCGAAGGCGATCTGGACAAACTGAAACTGCATATTGAAGGCTGGTTTAACAACCAGATGGACAGGGCCAGCGGTTGGTACAAAACCAAACAAAGAAGCAAACTGCTGATCTTCGGATTTGCGGTGGCCATTTTGCTGAACGTAGATACCCTTCATATTGTCAAGGTGCTGAGCATAGACGAAGGTACCCGCACCAAATTGGTTGATGTCTCCATGAACGTAGCCGAGAACTATGAGAAACTGAGTGACGACGCGAAAAAGGATGATGCCGCCCTTTGGGAAGTTCTGAAAGCTTCGGTTCCCGATTCTCTGAAAAGCGATACTTCATTACTCAAAAAACACATGGGTAGGGTTAAAGACTCCTTGTCACTCGAATATCTCCTAAAAGCCGATAGTGTGCTTGGTCTCGCTGCCGGACTCAACATGCCCATTGGCTGGAACATGGAATCGGCCCCTAAAAGCTGGGATTTGAAATGCCTCTTTTGTAGCAGGTGTTGCCCACCTGAAAGACATCCCAAACGCAGCACAGGCCTGATAGCATACAACCAACACCGAAATGAATGCAGCACCTGGGGCAATCTCCTGATGTATTTGCTCGGTATCACCATCAGCGGCATCTCCCTTAGTTTCGGAGCACCGTTTTGGTTTGAGTTGCTGGTGAAGTTTGTGAATATCAGGAAGGCGGGGGTCAAGCCAAAGGTTGCTAAGAAGGAAAAGAAATGAAAGTGTGGGGGTGGAAGGGTTGAATGGTGGAAAGGTTTAAAAGTTGATTTTCCTGTATTACGGAATATAGAATAGCCCCGTACTTTAGTGCGGGGAAAGAAGAAAGAAGGTTAAAATAGATTTGATTTGATTGTATAAAATGAGAATATGAAATACGCATTTGAGAATCTGGAGGTATGGCAAAAGTCAAGGGGGTTGGTTAAAAGTGTTTACCAATTAACCGGCACTTTTCCACCCGAAGAGAAATTCGGATTAACAAGTCAACTCAGGCGGGCCAGTATTTGGACCGTGGCCATCAGACTTCAGGACAAATTGCCTGCCCAAATAATAATGCCCGTGAAAAGATTCAGGATATTTTTCTTCATACCTCTGGTCTATATTGCTTTGATCATGTTATTCGCCGGCTATGTCTTTTTTAACGACATTAGCCGTTTTGGCCAGCCCAGTCGAGTGCAACTCGGTGGCCTCATCGGACTCATTTTACCTGTTCATTTGTTCGCTGTGTTTTGCATTCTGCACACACTCTATTTTGTAGCAAAAAGTCTCAAAACAGCCGAGCAACAAAAGGTAGTAAGAGTGTCAGACTTTGCTGGTGACTTTGCCCTGCTTTGGCTGTTCCCGATTGGAATATGGTTTATACAGCCAAGAATTAACCAATTGTTCGATCCATCTCTGAACCCATCTGATGTTACGGATCATATGGTGAATTAAAGTTAAAAGTGAAGAGTTGCTGAGTGCTTTTTTACTTTTAGTTTTTTGATGTGCTGTTGGGTTTACTGGCCTGACAATCTACTTCCGATTGTGAATCAATCCGATCAACCGACTTCCCTTTCAAAAGGCATTGAATGAGAATCGTGTCATTTGAGCCTATCAATGCTAATATTGTATGGACTTCTAAAAGCAAAACACGACCATAATAAAGAGCTACACTGACTTTGAAAGAAAATTGAATCGCAAACTGGAAGAGAACTAACATGATCAAACAAATTGCTTTTTACTTGTTGTTGGTTGGCTGCAATGCCAATGTTTCAAAACCGAAAGCTCAGGTTGAATTCGCCAAACTACAAGGGGAACTAAAAGTAACAAAAGTGATAGATGGGGACACTTTTTGGATCATTGACGAAGAATTAAAGAAAGCAAAAATCAGGTTGATAGGGGTAGATGCCCCGGAATCGAGAAACGCTTTTAAAAAGAAAATCGGCCCATACGGCAAGGAGTCTAAGCAGTACCTGAAAAATTTGATTTTGGACAAAAAGGTAAGATTGGCGTACGATGTTGACAGCACAGACCAATATGGCAGAACCTTGGCTTATGTGTATTTGGAGGATGGAACCTTTGTAAATGCAGAACTTGTTAAGAACGGTTATGCTATGCTGATGACCATTCCACCCAATGTAAAATTTGCAGATGTGTTTGTGAAACTGCAACAAGAGGCCAGGGAGAACAATAGGGGGCTTTGGAAACAATAGGTCTTTGATCAATAACGTCCAAAACGATTTCTGATGATCATTCAATTATATTGAAGGAATTCGGTTTTGCTGGGATGATTGTCTTTGGGGGGTTATTTTTACTCTTGTTGGTTCTTTCATTTTTTTGCTTGACCAAAAAAACGAAACAAAAAAAGTCAAGAACGAAAACCAACCTGATTTTTTCTTTAACACATGCCCTCCGCCTCTCAGCCGAAAAAATAGGTTCGCACTTTTCGTTCACACCAAATCCGCACCGCTTATCACCGATGATTTACGGAAAATAATTTGGAAACTACTGGTCATTGATTATCATCGGAGGTCTATGTCAGCCTTTTTGTATTTCCTTTATTCTTTCATGAATCCACTCCAACTTGTCAAGCACTTGAGTAACCATCAAATCTATAATCGTTTGCACATCGGCTCCTGTGATGGGTTGATGATACATTTTTTTCAGGTAGGGAATTTGTCCGTTATAATGGCTCAATACAAATCCGTACCAGTGAGCATCCTGGATAAAACTGAGATTGAGATTTAGATCAAAATTCTCGGTTCCGGCTTTTTTGAACCCTCTCAATTGATAGTTAAAATTCAATTCCTTCAAGCCTCTTAGGTTGTCCTCGATTACCCAAAATGCATGTACATCGTCAATATGGTTAACTATTTGTCCATTGAGGTTCCAACTTTTTGTTTCCGTCAAATATGCTTCGTGAAATTCCTCATGGAGTTTGTGAAGAATTTTCTGATAGAGAGGTGCGAGTCCTTCATTAAACAGATTCTGCAAGATTTGATAGGTTGCAGGCGTTCTCAATTCGTCTGCTTCTATGCTTTTAAGTTTGTCTTTTATTGCTTTCAGTCGTGCATCTACCGGGTTTTGATTTTCTTTAAACTCCTCATCCATTCTTTGCTCGATTTCCTCAATACTTGGTAGTTCCCCCTTAATGTCTTCAGGGAGTATTTGTGCAATGTTATATTGAGCAATGCCTATGGGTTTGCTGGTATCCCTTAGAGCATATTCCGCCACAATCCTGTTATTGGTTTTACAAAGGATTAGTCCAATGGAAGTCTCATCACCTTCTCCTTTTAAGGTATCATCTGCCAAACCAAGATAAAGGTTCATTTTACTTACAAACTCGGCCTCAAATTCGCCGATCTTAAGATCAATGATAATGTATCGGTGCAGTTTGGTATGGTAAAATAAAAGATCGATGAAAAACTCTTTGCCTCCGGCTTCAAACTTTTTTTATCTGCCCATAAATGCAAATCCTTCTCCCAATTCAAGCAGTAATTTGGTTATTTGGGTCATCAAGGCATTCTCCAAGTCCCTTTCTTTGGCTTCTTCACTAAGCATGATAAAGTCCAGGTGATATGGGTCTTTAAAGTTGGACTGCAAATTCGGATTCATATTTGGGTAGTGTTACTTCAAAGTTGTTGGTGAGTGCCCCCTGTCGTTTGTGCAATTGGCTTTCAATCTGGTTTAGCAGCATATCTCTGGACCAACCGTTTTGAACTGCTTTTTGTGCATAAAAAAGCCTTTTATCCGTCTCTTTGAGTTTATCCAGCAATACGCAATTTTGGCCCCATGGTAATTGTGCAACAAGCCGTTGCATTAATTTAAGTTCTTCATTTTCAATACCTGGTAATTGTGCAACAGCTTGTTGCACAATTGTAAAATCAGGATATACCTCAGCAAAAGCCCTCATGTATTTGATATTTCTTAAGGATAGGCCTTTCATATCGGGAAACTCTGATTTTAGGTCAGCAGCCAACCTATCAATGACCTTGGCTCCCCAACCCTCATTCTTTTGCTGTCGCAAAATTGTATCACCAATTTCCCAATATACCTGCAACAGTTCTTTGTTCACAGCAAGCGTAGCCTTCAGTCTTGCCTGCTGTATTCTGAGTTTCAGACTTTGTAAAACTTCTCCGTAATTCTTACCTAATTCAGAAATCATAATCGATTTTTAAAGTAGTCAAAGATAGGATTTTCAGGATATCAATTAAATCAAAATCTCCTTCTGGTAGGCAGCTTGTTTGTTTCCGATAAGTAACAATGCCCCTCTAAACCGCCAAACTATTTTGAAGAATTTGCCGCAGTTTCCCAACCGCGTAATCAATTTCTTTTGTTGTATTGGTTTTGTTAAAGGAGAATCGAAGGGCCACTCTGTCATCCGGCACTTTCAAAGCTTCTAACACATGAGAACCTTTGGCCGCACCACTGTTGCATGCCGATCCTCCGGAAACACAAACGCCTTCTAAATCAAGCATAAAAAGCAACATTTCATTCAAATCATTTGGTGGGATTGAAACACTCAATACGGTGTAAAGACTTTTTTCCGGAATGATGTTTCCATTGAAAGAAATATCGGAAATATTCTTCTGCACTTGTTCAATGAGGTAATTCTTAAGAAACTGAATTTTTGCGTGATCATCGGCCATGTTTCGGTTGGCAATTTCCATGGCCTTTGCCAAACCGACTATTCCATAAATGTTCTCCGTTCCTGCCCGGGTATTTCGCTCCTGACCACCACCCGTAATTATGGCGTGAATTTTCAGATGGTTGGCCATAAACAAAAAACCTGTTCCCTTGGGGCCATTAAATTTATGGGCCGAACAGGACAAAAAATCTATTCCAAACGTTTTAACATCAATATTGAGATGCCCCATCGTTTGTACGGTATCAGAATGAAAAAGGCATTTATGGCTCTTCGAAATAATCCCGATTTTTTCCAGATCATTCAAAGTCCCGATTTCGTTGTTGGCATGCATCAGGCTGATCAGACTTCCCGGGTTTGCTGTTGCCAGGTCGTCCAGATGCAACAGATTAACACTACCGTCGGGATTCAAATCTACCATGAGACATTTAACCGAACCCTGTTTTTCCAGTTCTTTAGCGGTTTCTAAAACTGCCTTGTGTTCTATAGGTGAGGTGATAATGGTCTTCACACCCAGGTCTTTAACCGCACACCTGACGGCCATATTGTCGGCCTCGGTTCCGCCACTGGTAAAGTATATTTCCGAAGCTTTGGCGTTGATGAAACCTGCCACCTGTTTTCGGCAATTTTCTATGACTCCCTTTGCAGCCCTTCCAAGTGAATGACTGGCCGATGGATTCCCATAGACCTCACGCATGGTTGTGGTCATGGCCATGATCACCTCTTCTTCCATAGGTGCAGTGGCGGCGTTGTCGAAGTACACTCTCATTTGAATATGATCCGAGTCAATTGAAACAATATTTTTTTCGAAATGTAGGATTCAGGCTAAGGTAACCCAACATCCGGTAGAGTAATTTGGCCAGTGTAAACTCTGAAATAATGCCATCAGGTTTTGGGGCAACTTCTACGATGTCGAAACCAACCACCTCTTTTTGCAGACAAACTTTTTTCAGCAATTCCTGCGTCTCGAACCAAAGAAGTCCGCCCGGTTCAGGGGTTCCCACGTTCGGTATAACAGACGGATCAAACCCGTCAGCATCAATGGTGATGTAAACTTTGTTACCGAGGGTTTTGACTATCTGATCTTGCCAATTGGGGTTTGAGCGAATTTGATGGGCATACCATGTATGGATATTAGATGAAGTTTTTATCAGTTCTGATTCTTCTATGCATTGTGCCCTGATTCCGGCCTGGCAAATCAGTGGCTTGTGATCATTGATTCTGGCCATAACCGAGGCATGAGAATATGGGTTGCCTTTATATGAAGCTCTAAGATCGCTATGTGCATCTATTTGAAGAACTGATATATCCGGATATTTTTCATAAAATGCCTTAAAGAAACCATAGGTAACGGTGTGTTCGGCCCCAATTGATATGACAAATTTTTCATTGTCAATATGGGTTCGGGTCTCGCGTTCAATCAGGTCAATCGCGGCTTTATCAAAAACACCTTCAAAGCCAATGGGTTCAAGCGTACAAATACCGGTGCGTTTATAGGTTTCCTGATCCAGTTCTTCGTCATAAAACTCAACATAATGGGAGGATTCTAAAATGGCTTCCGGTCCTTTTTCAGAACCCATTGCATAGGACGATGTATGCTCGTAAGGAACACTTTGAATGACGACTTTACTGCCGGAATAACTATGCAGTTCAGGTTCTGTTATTCCGAGAAAATTGGATTCTGACTTAAGGAAATTCATCTTTAAAGCTTGTTAAGACTATTTAGAAGTAGGTTGAATGCTTATTTAAAGCATCCGCCAGGTTTTTCTATTTGGAGTTAAATATATTGCGGTATTAATCCCTTCTAAAATCATAATTCGTTGATCATTATTCGTAATTCGTTTTTCTATTTAATCAGTTTTCAGAAATGAATTAGCGTCAAGACTTCACCCTTTCAACATACTCACCCGTGCGGGTATCAACTCTGATTTTTTCTCCCTGCTCCACAAAAAGTGGAATCATCAGCGTAGCCCCTCCTTCTAAAGTGGCGGGTTTAAGCGGACTGTTGGCAGTGTCCCCTTTTACTCCCGGTTCCGAATAAACAACCTCTAAAACTACATGAGTTGGTATTTGAACACTCACCGGATTTTCGCTTTCGAGCGAAATCAAAACAGCCATGCCTTCCTGTAAAAACTTAATTTGCTCTCCAAACAAAATTCGAGGTACGTTGATTTGTTCATAGGTTTCATTGTCCATACACACATAGCTGTTTCCATCCTGATAGAGGTATTGGTATTCCTTCACCTCAACTCTCAATATTTCTACATCTTCGTCTGGAGAGAAACGGTACTCGGCCAGTTTGCCGGTTTTCAAAATCCGAAACTTGCCCTGATAAAAAGCTCTCAGGTTTCCTGGAGTGCGGTGCTGAAATTCTATGACCTGTGCCAGTTCTCCATTCCATTTGATGAAATTACCTACCGAAACCTGTGATGCTTTCGCCATGCTGTTTAATTTTGGCAAAGATAGGTTTGAAACCGAAAATTCTAATTTCTAATTGATCAAATTTCCAATGTGGTTCCAAAATAGTGTTCTTAACAAAATGCTCATTCATTGAGGTGTGTTTGGTCATGATTATTCTTTTATTGCCTAAAACTTCATATACAGATTCATATTCGACACCATCGTGCGAGGGGTCTGGCTCCGATAGCGTAAAGATGTTAGAAATGGCATAGAATTCATTTTTAATATTGGCAATAAACACCAGCATTTTTCAAAGTCTTTTATTCTGACTAATAATGTCCGCATATCCTTAAAATTATTACTTCGCAGAGGCTGCAGCGTGAGGTTATTGGTTTGAAGAATAAGGACCTATGAACCGGATAAATTTTATCTACCCATTCCGCTACAAGCTAAAGATAATCAAAGAGCAACGTTATGTTACTGTCATGGCTGAGTCAACCCATTAGAAGATTTAAACACCTGAAAACAAAGCCGACAAATCCGAAACTTTAAATCCGATACCTGTCGGATGAAGGTTTTGGACAATCACTACTCAGGTGTAATCAACAAGACAATTACCAAGAAAATGGATTAAGCATGTATTGTTTTCAACGACAGAAGCACCGGCTATTTGGACATTGCAGAACTTACAGAAGTGCATATCACAGAGAAATAAACTGCCGCAACTGCTAAAACAACATTGCAGTGGGTTCACATGGCCATCAGCCATGCAAAAAGAACACTGCCGGGCATCACAAAATCAAAGGCCGTTATTTACAGTCATACCTGAATGAATACTGCTATAAAATCAACCGAAGATATTTTAAAAAACACCTCTTTGATGGCCTAACTTTGGCCTCGCTATTATCTACCGGTAAACTAAAGGAAATACGGTCAATTAATGGTTGCAAACCAAACGAAATACGAATTCTTTTTGCAGGAGTACTTGAATTTCCCGCTCATGTTTCAAAAATAATTAATATTTTAAGCGTGTGAAAAACCCAGCACTTGACCAACAGTTTAATGGACGATGAATTGGTGTACAACATTTTTAATCCAGGCTAATATATTTCAAAAACTCAGCTCTGGTGGCTTCATTCAGGAATTGACCGTGAATGGAGGCAGTGATGGTTGAACAGTTTACATCTTCAACCCCGCGAGAAGCTACGCACATGTGAACAGCATCTATGACAACAGCAACATCTTTGGTTTTTAATGCCTTTTTCAATTCTTCAGAAATCTGTCTTGTCAACCTTTCCTGAACCTGTGGTCTCTTGCAATAGTATTTGACTATCCTGTTAATCTTAGAAAGACCTATTACTTCACCGTTGGAGATGTAAGCCACATGAGCTTTTCCTATTATTGGCACTAAATGATGCTCGCAAATTGAATACACATTAATGTTCTTTTCTACCAACATTTGGTTGTAGCGATATTTGTTTTCGAACAGGGTTATTTTAGGTTTATTGGCCGGGTTCAAACCTGAAAATATTTCTTTGACATACATCTTTGCTACCCGATGTGGTGTACGTTTCAAGCTGTCATCCGTCAAATCGAGACCAAGAATGTCTAAGATTTGTTCGAAATGAACAGCAATTTTGGCTATCTTTTCATCATCCGGTAGCTCAAAGGCATCGCTCCTAATGGGTGTCTCCACAGCACTTGTTATATGATCTTCACCCAAGAAATCAAGCTCATTTTCCAGAGTATTCAACAAAGTTTTTTTCGGTTTCATATAAGGTTATAGAGAGGGCAAATTTCAATTCTATTTTTTCGCGGAGGATATTCCAAATTACAAATGCAATATTCTCTACCGTGGTATTCAGGTTTTTGAACTCAACAATATCGAGATTTAGATTTCGGTGATCAAACCTGTCAGTGACATTGGTTCTTACAATGGTTTTCAAAGATTTCAAATCCAAAAGAAATCCTGTTTCATGGTCCACCTCTCCGGTTATTTTTACAATCAGTTCATAGTTGTGTCCATGATAATTCCGGTTGTTACATAGGCCAAAAATGGCTTTGTTCTTTGCATCATCCCAATTAGGATTGTGCAAACGATGTGCTGCGTTAAAATATTCTTTTCTAGATACCGAAATTATCATTCAGGAAGCAAAAATCAAACCTACGATTTTTTTTGAAAGCAACAGTTCAATTTTACAATGGTTCATTTGAATTTCGGACAAAAGACGTTTATAAATAAACTGACAATTGGCAACTGTATGCAACGAATGTTCATCCATTTGGCATCTATGATTCAACAAATTTATATTGAATTGTCTGATTTAGGTCAGATTTTACTGACAGAAGAAATAATAAGTTTCGATAAATGGTTGATACCAAAGGATTGATTAAAAGAATAAAGCGGCATTATTGACAAATAGGAAATTGATATGACAAAAGTCTTATTTTATACCAAAATAGAAACCTAATTTTGTTGAACAAAAATAAGAAAAGGATAAACGAGAAAGCAGTTATCCTTATAGAGTAAAAACAAAAGCAACTATATTTAAAACAAGAAACCATGACACTACCTGAATTCAATCACAAAGTAACCCGAGAGGCAAAACCCTTGAGGCACTATGCTATGCAACTGACAAAAAATGAAGAAGATGCAAACGATCTGGTGCAAGAGACCATGTTAAAGGCTTTTACTTATCAGAGTAAGTTTAGAGAGGGTACTAACCTGAAGGGTTGGTTATATACGATAATGAAGAACAGCTTCATCAATAATTATCGCCGAATTTCGAGAAGAAACACCTTTATTGATACCACTGAAAACACCTTTTATATAGACTCAAAGGATTTGGTAACCGAAAATCAGGGCGAGATAAAGTTTTTGAGAAAGGATTTGGAAGCTGCCATTGATTTGTTGCAGCCTGACCTTAAAATAACTTTCAATCTTAATATGTTGGGCTATAAATATCATGAGATAGCTGAGGAGTTGCATATTCCGATTGGTACAGTCAAAACAAGAATATTTGTTGCCAGGCGAAAACTTAGGGATCGCCTGAAGTCTTATGCCGAGTTTTACGGACTCAGCAATAAAGTAACAGACGAGGATTAATAAATTGTAGCCAACAAGTCGGTACGGTGAACAGGGCAACAAGCATTAAAAATTGCACAAAAAATGCAACACATTAAAGGGGAGTGTAGGTAAACTCTAAACATTGGCATTAGCACTCAGGGAAAAATAGTAAGTATAGACAGTAAGACTGTTCGGGGTTCCAAAGATGAAGGCCATGGAAAATATGCCATTCACCTGGACAGGATCTGGTGCTATTTCAATAGCATTACCTTAGTACAAATCAAAAAAGAAAGCAAGTCAAATGAAATACTAGCGGGAAAGGAATTATTAGATGATTGTCTGTGGATGATGCGATAATCACAGCAGATGCAATAAGTTGCCAAAGAAAAATTGCAGCACAGATTATAGACAGAAATCCAGATTACATTTTAGCCGTCAATGAAAATCGGCCTGGCCTTCCGGAAGAAATAGAAGACCTTTTCAAATACCTGAGTTCAGAACAGACATTTACCCAAATTCAGGAAGAACATGGGAGAAAGAAACCCGCGATCAGTATTATTATCAATAAGCTCGAGGAACTTCATAAAAAGGAGGACTTGAAGAATATGAAGACCATTATAAAAATTGATGTTACCAGAGTAATTAAAGAGAAAAAAACTCATCATACCCGATACTACTTATCCGGTTGCAAGCAAACTCCCGAAACCTTTAATACTGATAACAAAACCCATAGGTCAATTGAAAACTCTTGTCACCTGGTATTGGATGCACTGTTCAATGAGGACAAAAGTCGAAAACGAAAAGACGAAGCAGATGAAAACATTGCTGTCATTCGAAAAATAGCGTTGAATCTTCTTAAGAACAAGCCATACAAACGCTTTGGAGTTTAGAACAAATGACTTTTCAGCTTCTTGAAATCATGATTTCCTTCTTTCCCTAATAATTTAATCGCGTGTTGCCCTGTTATCGTGAAGCGGTGATTCATTATTGAAAGGAAAATAGACTACTTTTGCGGCCTTCAAATAAAACATGCTCACAAGAAGGCTCATTAGGATTAAGGTTTTTCAAGAATTGTATGCCCATCTTCAATCAAAAAATACCAGTACACAAAGTAGTCTAAACTACCTCAAGAAATCCCTAACCGGAATCAGAGATACCTTCAATTTGGTCGTTACTTTCCCAATTGAACTTTTCCATTATGTTAAAATTCACTTTAACCCTTCCGACCGCTATTTAAACAATGAAAGCAACGGCAAACAATTTGAATTATTGACGGCCAATCGGCCATTAGAAATTCTGAAACAACATGAAGACATTAGGGATTCTATGGCAAAACCCCGCTACAATTGGTTTTTAGATTCTGACTTCCTGGCAATTATTTATAAGAAGATAGTTGCCAGCGAAAAGTTTGCCCGTTTCGTTAGCACTGATTCCACAGGTTTCAAAGAACAACAGGAATTTCTGCTTTGGCTGTATGAATTCCTCATGCGTGAATCGGAAGATTTCGATCTGAAAATGGAGGACCTTGAATTGCATTGGGGTGATGAAAAATATGCTTTGTTTCAGGGCATTAAAAAGACCGTTGAATCACTCCATGAAGATGCTAAACCTGAAGAAATTGAAATTCCTGTTTTGTCGCGAGACATTGAAGATGATCTTGAATTTGCAAGGACTCTCTTAAATACCTGTATATCAAAAGCCACGGAGTATGAAGATTTGATTGCTTCGAAAACACCCGGCTGGGAAAGCGAAAGAATAGCCCGTCCCGATTTGATTTTAATGATTATGGCTATATGTGAATTTTTGGAATTTCCGCAAATACCCGTCAAAGTTACCATTAATGAATACCTCGAATTGGCGAAATTATACAGTACACCTCAAAGTTCTAAGTTCATCAATGGTATTTTAGATCGGCTTCTGAAAGATATGACTGAAGCTAAACTGATAGTTAAAAAAGGACGGGGGTTGACAGGATAATGTTTTAGAATGTAAATTTGCCTGATAAATGTGTACAACAATGAAAAATATATTATTCATCACATCAATTTTTGCAGTTTTTGCATGCAACCAAAAAGGATCTGACAATTCCGGATCTTCAGTTTCTAATGATGCCACCGAACAGGTTTCCATCAATGAGGGAAGTGAGGGACAAAATATTGATCCTGACGTAATAACAAACAAAGAATCGGCATCCGGTCATAAAGGAAAACCTGCTGAACCCGTTTTTAAGTTTGAAGAAGAAGAATGGGATTTTGGAACGATTACCGAAGGTGCAAAAGTGAGTCATACTTTTCGGTTTAAAAATGTTGGCAATGCACCATTGGTTATTCAAAGTGCAACAGCCTCTTGTGGATGCACCATTCCGAAATTTTCAAAAGAACCGATTGCACCGGGAGAAGAGGGTAAAATACCGGTCGAATTTGACAGCAAGGGAAAAGAATCACAAATAACCAAGGACATAAACATCATTGCCAATACCAATCCGGTACAAAAAATCATACGTATTAAAGTAAACGTAGTTCCAAAAAAATAAACCCATGACAAATTACACAATTCTTCTGCAAACAGGAGGCCTTAACCCCATGTACATGATAGTCCTGATGATTGTTGTGTTCTATTTTTTCATGATTCTTCCCCAGGTAAGGAGAAACAAGGCACAAAAGAAATTCAGGGAAGAGTTGTCAAAGGGGACGCATATCATTACTTCAGGGGGTATTCACGGAAAAATTATTGAAATGAAGGAAACCACTGTGATCATAGAAACCGAAGAAGGTGGTAAGCTGAAAATTGAGAAAACAGCTATCAGTCCTGAAGCAACACAAGCCATGAATAATCCTAAAAAATAAACAATAAGTTACACTGTTACCAGAGGGATTTGCATGTATAAGCAATGCACATAAGGATTGGAATTACAGGTGGAATTGGGGTTGGAAAGAGTACAGTATGCTCTATTTTCAGGCAATTGGGGGTGCCAATTTACTATGCCGATGTGCGAGCCAAATTGCTGATGAATGAAGACACTGATCTTAAGAAAAAAATTAAACAGGCATTTGGGTGGGATACTTATGACAAGCAAGAGAATCTCAACAGGTCATACCTGTCAAAAATTGTTTTCAATGACCCTGCTCAACTCAACCTGCTAAATTCTATTGTTCACCCGGCGGTTTTTGATGATTACCACAATTGGGTTGATGCAAAGGCCAAAGCCGGACACGCTTATTCAATAAAAGAGGCAGCCCTGATGTTTGAAACTGACAGCCACAAAGACATGAATAAAATAATAGTGGTTACCGCACCAATCAATGATCGGTTGGAACGCATCATGAGACGCGATCATATAAAAAAAGATGATGTGCTTAAACGCATTGAAAGCCAGTTGTCCGACAAAGAACGATTAGAAAGGGCTGACTTTGTGATACGGAATGCAGGAAAGGATTCGGTTATTTTGCAAAGTCTGGAAATACATAAAAAAATTGTAGCTTTGACTGTCGCATAATGTGAATACGCCTTTGGAACAGAAAACACCCATATTAAACCATCAGGAAGTGATTCATAAAATCACTCGAATGGCCTGGCAGATTTACGAACATTACAGCCATGAAAGCGAATTGGCGGTTGGTGGCATACAAGGCAGGGGTTTGACTTTGTCCAATTTGTTGGCCGAAGAATTAATAAAAATATCCGAATTGAAGATCATGCGGTTTGAGATTTTACTGGATAAGAACAACAAGCTTCCAGGATCAGCTAAGTTGGTTTCAACGGTGTCTTTACAGAACAAACATCTGGTTTTGGTAGATGATGTTTTAAACAGCGGAAAAACCTTTTTCATGGCATTGTTGGCTATGGCACAATTGGGTCCTGCAAGCATTAAGACTGTAGTGCTGGCCGACAGAAATCACAAGCGTTTTCCTGTTTCAGCCGATATTGTAGGCATTTCACTATCTACCACCCTGCAGGAACACATCTCGTTCAACATAAAAGAAAATGGGGAGATGTCAGTTTGGTTGAGCTAGTTTCTTAAACATAGTTCTTCGCACTTTGTGGCAGAAAATAAATTGAATGGTATTAGTCGCTGTTTCCATTTGTTACTACTTTTTTTGTGATCAAGGGTAATAACATCCTTACCAAATGAAGATACCCATCAAAAGTCAAACTAACGCCTTTTGAATCTCTTATGACTTGGAAATAAATAGTATAAGACTCTTACAAGTCAGAATAATAGTTGGCTAACGCAGAAGATTTATTACACCACCGTATTTGTATTCAATACCGGTTTTACTCACTACATTTATCTGATAAACATAAATACCCGGTAAGCAGATTTCGCCGTTGGCAGTTCCATCCCATTCTTCATTGATATCTCTACTGCTATAAACGATCTCACCCCAACGATTTACGACTGTAATTTGGAATTTGCTTATGTTACTGCCAATTATTTTGTAAGAATTATTGGCAAAAGGTCCTTTCTTATCCGGGCTGAATGCATTCGGAATATGTATGGTCAAATCCGAACCGATCGTCAGCCATTTTGAAAACTTGTCAGAACAATTAAATTCATTAGTTGCTGATAATGTAACCATGAAATTTCCGGTATCTCCGGGATAAGTGAAAATAGGAGCGACTTCTCTCGAAACACCTGAACTTAGGTTGGAACCAAAATCCCAGTAATATGACTTTGCCCCAATAGACTTATTGATAAAATGAAAAGTTGGATTTTTCATTGAAACAAATTCGTCCGGCATTGTCTCAAATAATGCAGATGGTATTGGATGCACTTTAACTATTTTGGGAAATTCATAAAAGAAGGTACATCCTTCAATGGTTCCTATACTTAATTCTGGCGAAAAGTTCCCTTCAATCTCGTAAAGATGTTTTGGATGAGACATGCCGGAAACGTTTAACAAACCACTCAAAGAATCACCAAAATTCCATCGATAACTTGAAATCCTTCCATTGGAGGGGTCCGCATTATGGCTAAAATATGCCCTAAAAGGTTTACACCCAACCAATGGAGATTCAAATTCGAACTTTGGCTTTTGATGAATTTTTATCCGGTATTCTCGGTTAAACTCATAGCACAGATGCTCTGCCGGAACATTGGCTTTCAATATTACCCCCCTATTCATTATTTCTGAGGCAGACGGTTTGTAAAATATTATTTTATTAAGAGCAGAATCTGTTTCAATACTGCCCGAACCAAAACTTACATAACCATTATGCGATTTAGAAACCAACCCTGACAAATCAATTTTATCCCCTTCACAAATCTGATCCACCAAATAATTAAATCCTGTGAAAGGACTGTCAATAACAGTTACTGTAAAACTTTTAGACTTGAAACACGCAGAACTTTTAATTTCATAATTAAGATCAAATTGGCCTTTCAATCCTTTGGGATTAAATTGTTTTCCTGAAACCCCAAGCCCGACCCACACGCCGTCAGTTGGTTCGGCTTTTAAGATGATTGGATCGTAATTTTCACAAATGGTGTCAAACTTTGTAATGAAAGTGATTTCGGGAATACAATCGACAAAGAAATTCGCTGATTTTTTGTCATAACAGGAAAAATTGTCGTAAGTGTAGGAAAGGTCTATTTTACCACAAGCTTTTGATGAGAGTTGATTATTCAGAATCCATTGAGGCTCGTTTGAACAATACCATCCCCCGCCTTTAGGATTCACTTTTAATAATTCATTCAAATTAAGTTCGGTTCCACCACAGAAAATCACCGAAGTATCAAACGAAATCTCAACCTCATCCATAATTGTCAAATATGCCGAATCCCTCAAAATACATCCATTTGATAAAGAATTGGTCATAAATATTTTGTAAACCCCATTGGATAATAATGAGGTATTAAGGTTAAAGCGGCCAACGCCTGGATCGTATAAGGGTAAAACGCCAGTACTTTCGACATTCCAGCTAATATTTCTTGCTGCCAATGCACCTGGTTTTTCAATTATATTGTCAAGCCAAAATACACCCGCACCTTTGCATACAACTGCATCTTTGGCCACTAACTCAGGCATTGCTTTGGCAGTTAGGCATCTGTTAATTGCTGACGTACATCCAGTGACATTATCCTCAAATGAATACTTAAAGCACAAAATCTGATTTATATTCCTTATTAGCTTTGACTGGTCTATCATGTCCGATTCGGAAATAACATCTGCATTGTTTGACGTCCAAATACCACCGGTGGGTTCTATCTGAAACATCTTGTTTAGTCCATCTGATAATTGACAAAACTCAGGATCGGTGATTCCGCTTAACTTCGGTTTTGGGTTGATCAGAACATTAATCAAAATGGAATCAATGCAATTCAGGCCTTCCTTGATTCCGCCTACGAATAAAGTAAAAAGTCCGGAATGAACGATTAAATCAGATTTAACTTTTAGCTCATTTTTGTCAGAGATAATTGTACCATCCTTCTTCCATGCGAATGAACTCAACTCATAACCATTGTTAATGCCTGATGAAAGCATCAACGTATCACCCTCACAAATAGCTGTTTTGCCCAATACGCTGATTTCAAACGCCTTGAAATCTGAATAATTGAGAGTGATAGAATCAATAAACTCCCGAAAACAATTTAACGAATTCGTTACGCGAAGGGATATATAATATTTTCCAATACCGTTCAATCGGAACATTGGTCTTTCATCTTTTGAAGTTTCGTTATATGTATTTTCCGAATATTTTATTACCGTCCAAACATGTTCTTTGATATCATTTTGCTTTAAAACATTCTCTAAGGTTATCCATCCGCAGTCCTTTTTTACAATATTAATTTTGGCCTTGGGTGCAGGTTTCACATAAATTTCAAAACTTCTGGAAGTAATGGCGTTTAATGGGCAATTGCCATCATTGGCAAAAACCGTAAACCGATAAGGCAGTTGTTTAGCTTCTCCCAACTTTGGTGTCCAGGAAAACTTAGCCTTAAAATTCGAATCATTGAATCTTGGCACAACAGAGAATTTTGCATCGGAAATATTCTCACTCCATGTAATCTTTAATGAATCGTGTGTTGCAAAAGTACTGTCCAAAAACTGATAAGGGATATCCTTGACATCAATTTCAAATTGCAATTCTTCGCCCTCGCATGCTGTCATTTTCGAATTGCTTATGGAAATCACCGGTGAATTATTCTGACCAAAATTATTTACAATATATTGCAAATCTCGCCTGACAATTCCCATGATTTCATAGGTGCCTTTAATCTTTCGCCATTTAGTTACCTGAAGAACAAGTACAGCATTTTGACCGCATTTCACGGGTGTAAAAACTAAATCGCCATTTGTTGGGTTCAGAAAAATACCCTGTGGTGGATTTGAAGTCTGGTCTGGGGTACAATCTCCAACGCAATAGACGTTCAAAGGTTTCTTTCCGCTAAAGCCAGACTTGTAACTTACGGATTTGTTATAATCTGCCAATGCTGAGACTAACTCGTATGACAACGAATCTCCGTCGGGGTCCAAAGCCGACAAATTATAATAGAGTGGTTGCTGACAAAACAAAATAGGTTGTGAAGTATTGGTCAAGATTGGAGAGCTATTTGTTTCCCAGGGATTTATTCGTGCGTAATTATAAAATGTCTGATCGCTATTTATGGTAGAAATTTCATTTGTACGCCATGAGATATTTGTGTAGAAATCAAAACTACAACCTTTATAGGATGTGTAATTTGAAAAATCGGCTTCTCCTTCAAAAACATGGGCCTCTACACCATAAGGCAAAGTGCCGCCTTTTGCACATTTAGTGGTAAAACCATTGCAAACAGTCAATATTTCTTTGATTGAAACTCTGGATAATGAGATTTTTTCAAGATCAACCCTTCCACAACTGGAATTGGGTGAAGTTGCCAGTATCAAACTGAAAGTACCGCAATCACTTGTGCTATCCCCTCCACCAGCACCCATGAGTTTACACCCGTTGCAATCTCTGAAGATAGTAACAATTACTTTGTATTTTAAACTTTGAATATGCTTATAAGTTATCTCCCCACCCATAATGTGAGATGCCCGAATTAAATTCGGGCATACAAACAGAAATAATATCAGTAAAATTTTCTTCAATTTATTTTGCCTTTAAATCACAACACATTTTCATTAAACCGCAGATATCAATGAAGTTATCTGCGGTTTTGGTTTATTGATTTAAATTTACCTCAACAGGGTCACCGTTCCATCGTATTTGTAAACCTTGTTGTCCATACTGGTAACAATCACATGGTAGGCATATACATCCTGTTGGCAGATAACTCCTTTGTAGGTTCCATTCCAACCTATTCTAATATCATCGCTCTCGAACAATATCTCTCCCCAACGATCAAAGATGATGATGCTATAGCTCTTGAACCCGCTTGCGACCACGTCAAATACATCGTCTGTCATCGGGCCTCCGTCTCCGGGGGTAAAAGCGTTGGGGATAAAAACGAGTACATCGGGACCTACAATTACCTGTCTCATGGTACTGTCAACACAGCCGTAATTGGTGGTCACTTTCAACCATACATTATATCTGGCGGTATCGCCTGAATAGTAATACAATGGACTGTACTTGCTACTGGTATCAATGTCACTGTTCTGATCTCCAAAATCCCATGCCTGACTTTGTATAAAGCTGTTTAATACGCCTGATACGCTCGACTCGTTGAAGAACTTAAACCTTGGAAGGGCTGCGGTAGTATAGTTGTCTGGATTAGGTGTGAAACTTGCATTGGGAACGGGGTAAACGTCAACATTTAAACCTACACTGCTGTCGCAGCCATACTCGGTTACTACTTTTAACAATACTGCCTGGGTGCCGTCTGTTGTGTAGGTATGTGAAGGATTCTGTATGGTACTGGTTGAATTGTCACCAAAACTCCAGTTATAGATACTGGTGGCAGGGTTAGCCTTGTTGTTGAAAGTGGTTGTAATAAAAACGTTGTGAGGGTTACAACCGTTCGGGTCATCCGGTGTTATAGTTACCTGAGGCCTGGGGTGTACTCTTAGTGTCAACAAATCATCTACAAAGGGACAGGCATTACCCGGTTTGGTTTGAACATATAGTAAAAAGGTCTCTGAGGTGTCATAAGAAGGATTGAAACTCCAGATTACATTGGTTCCGGTTTTGGTATTCAGGTTGTTGCCCTGACTCAGGGTAGTCCACTCTAATCCGGTTGTGTTGGCCATTCTGGCACTTACGTTCAGGGTCATAGCTGTTTTAAGGTCATATCCCCGGCAGGTGTCTAAGTTTTTTGTTAATATCTCTACTTCAGGCAGGGCCTCAACCTGAGTAGACATAGTGTCTCTGCCTATGCATCCGGTTACGGGATGTGTATAGGTATAGATTATTTTTATCTGCTGTCCGGTCGGGGCGGTGGATGGGGTGAAAAGGTTACCGCTTATGGACCCTGATTTATTGGCGGTCCAAACTCCGCCAGGCGGTAAGGCACTCATCGTGATGCTGGCATCGGTCTGGCATATCAGTAACGGAAGCTTGGTAAGGGTTACTATCGGTAGTGGATTAATAACCAATGTCGTGTCACGCCATACCGGACAACCAGAGGCATCATGATAATATCTCATATTGTATGTATTGCCCAATGGATTGGTTTTTCTGGTATCTAACGTATCACCATACAAAGCTCTATTCGCTGTACTGGTATCGAAGCAAGAAACTAATGTATCTCTGCATTTCCATCTGCCATTTATAGGATCTACCTTGCTCAGTTCGATCAGATTGACTTCTCCTAAATCCCAACAAAGCTCCGGAAACCCGACAAAAGTAATTTCCGGTACTTTTACAATTCTGAAACTGGTAGTATCCCGTCCCCAACAGCCCGCATTGTCTCTGAAGATAAATTCCAGCGTAATGGTGTCTCCTGTTCGGCCTCCCATCGGCATGCTCACCTTGTCCACATATAAATAATAGTCTGTGAAAAAGGCCGATCCACTTTCGTCTTTTATGATCGTGGCTTCATTAAACCCTCTGCAATCAACGCATTTCCACTGGTTGAACTGTCCTCCGTTGGGATTTTTGGGGGCGTTCAAATGATTTTGTAAACGAACTTTGCCCGCATCCTGACAATAATAGCCCGCTTTCAGGTCTATCTTTGGCAAGGGATTTACAAGGATAGCCATAGAATCTCTTCCTACACAGGTTGTGATTGGATTGCGATATTGGTATGTCAATACAAAGTTTCGCTTTATGACATCACACAACTTACCTGTTGGAAAAATTTGCCCAGATTCTACAGCATTAGGGGTAAGTGTACTATACCATTTACTCGATGACCCCGGGGATGGCGATAAGGGCGTCATGAAATTCAGGTCTATAGATCCGGCATCGCAACAAATACTCTTATCCTCTGGTAATACCATCACCGGTAAAGGGTTCACCCATACATTCACCGAATCGCGGTGTACACATATAGTCGTATCTTCGGTTACAAACAATTCCAGTTGGTAATCTGCTGTTAGCTTGGTTTGAAATGATATTTTTGTCTTATTCCCTTTGTTTACTCTGGTTCCGGGGATTGTGGTGTAATCCCACCAGCGGTACTCTCCTCGTTTGTAACTGGCCGAGGAGTCGTAGCCCGAGGCTATCAGTGTCAGTGTATCGCCCCAGCACTTTGTCTGGTCAGGGCCGGCATAGGTTCTTACGGTGTCATTCACAAACAAGTTCATAGTGTCAATGTAAGAACAGCCCAGACTGTCAATAACTTTTAAGGTGTACATGCCTTTTATACTTGTCTTTAATATGCGGTCGGACTGTAGAAATTTGCCGTTAAGACCCCACTCCATCCACAAGGTGTCGCCCTGTCTGATCTTAAATTCAGACGTGTCACGGGGATCGTCCCAATACGCAAGACTGTCGTTGGGATTGATGGTTATGGAGTCGTAAGTACAGATTCGCAAATCGGGGCCAATGTTGACATACGGATTGGGTTTTAACCATACTTTTACAGTATCCCAACTCTGGCACTTGTACTTATCGGTGATGATGACTGAAAAGGAACTGTCTATTTGCCAATTAGGGATTTCTATGTCTTTGTATTCCAATGTATCGCCCGGGTCCTGAATGATAGGTGTACCCCACTGAAATTTTAAAGGTTGGGAACCTTGAGCAATCGTGGGCTGCAA
The DNA here is from genome assembly GCA_020053795.1 of Bacteroidia bacterium. GTDB lineage: Bacteria > Bacteroidota > Bacteroidia > NS11-12g > UBA9320 > JAGVMN01. Next base: position 98,057 of record JAGVMN010000007.1, read on the forward strand.
TCTCAGCTTGGTACCTGCACATACGAACGTATCCGGCCCGAAGGCTAAGGTTACCTGAAGCAAAGGTGGAACTATCAGAGTGTCTTCATAGGTGGTGGGGCAATTATTGGGCAGGTTGTTAATAACGTGCTGGATAATATAGGTGCCACCTTTGCGAAAAAGGATGGTGTCGAACTGACGTTTGCTCAAAAAGGCTCCCGTTGATTTAAAATAGGCGATCTTGCGGTCGAAAACTATATTCTTGGCTTCGTCGAGTATCTGCCACGAATATTGTGGTGTACCCCGGAAACTCGGAATCGGCTGGCTTTCTACTGAATAATATCCGCAGGGCAGGGTGTCCACATTTCTTGCTGCTTCGGCTTTGTGTTTTACATAAACACGGAAGGATCGAAGTGTTACTGCATTCAATGGGCAGGCATCGTCTTTGGCCATAGCTACAAAGGTATATGGCAAATCGGAAGCATCCTTTACACCGGGTGTCCAGCAAAACTGACCTGTTTCATTCAAAGCTCCTTTATTTGTTATTCTAAAAGTAGCTCCGGGTATCCCGCGGTTCCAACTCAGACGCACCGTATCGGGGGGTGGCTTGGGTAGTGGTGCGGGCGGGACAAATACTTTGTCGTCGGTGGTCACATTAAAGCATATCTGCTCTCCCGCACAGGTGCGGTAAACAAAGGTGCTGTTGGTGATCTGGGGGGGATAATTGCCGGGACATGTTTGGGTGATAAATTGCATGTCACGCCGCGTAATACCGATGAGTTGATACTTTCCTGATGAGTCTTTTCGCCATTCTTTAACTTCAAGAGCTGCTACTGTTACTTCATCGCATTTGGTTGGCGTGAAGATCAAATCTCCGGTCTCGGGATCAAGATCAAGACCTATTGGAGGATCTGCGTTCACATTCTTGTAAGGCCATTTCAAGGGTGAAGGGTAGTAAACTTCAAAAGGCTTCTGGTAGGTGTATGTACCTGTGTAACTTAACTGGGAACTATAAGCACTTAATGGAGGTGTGAACGAATAGGATAGCGAATCGAAATTGGAAGTGTCAGAAGCTCCATTATTGAAATAATAGGGCTGATTGCAGCAAAGCAGACCGATAGGTTCGGTTGTCAGCGAGGGGGAAGTGTTGCATGGAGCTTTTTTAAGGTCTATCATGGCAAAGGTGAAAAAATTGCCAGACGGTCCTGTGTTTATGGCTCCGTTCCGGCAGCATTGACCGGTTTCAAATATTACCTGGTCGCAACTATTTTTAATGGTACTGTAGGGTGACACATTAAAATCTACAATTCCTGTATAGGTATGCTCCTCTATTCCCTCGCCGGTGCCATAGGTGTTTTTAGGATTGCATCTGGACGGTTCGGAAGCACATACCGGAGTTACATCGCGAATGGTGACCAAAGATAAATTAACAATTTGTGAACCCGAGCCACTGGCACATCTCACTCTTGTATCATTAGATGGATTGCCAAAAGGCACCCCCCTGCAGTCGCGATAAAATTTTACTATAACTTCAAATTTTAGATTGGAAATACATCTGTAGGTAATATCCGCACCCATTACGTGGGATGCTTCTGCCCTTTCAGAAGTCATTATAATACTTAATAGCAATGCTATAATGCTCAATCCCTTGTGAAAGATGCTTTTCATTTTTAATGTTTTTTTTTGTAAATGCTGCTTCATAATCATTGTGCTAAATTAGTTAATCATTTTTACATTATCAACCATTCCTTATTATTTGAACATAACTTATTGAATTTCAATAACAATAATGGTCTGGAATTCATAATTTGCATAGTTAAATACAAGACCTTTAATGCGGTAAATTCGCTGCATATATCTAAAATAATTCTTATGGTTTTTTTTGTACAAATTCGGTTCATTTCATTTGGTCAATTACTTCTTATATCAATTTATGATCAATTTTTCAAATTGAATAAATGACTCACTTCTCATTTCAACAAAATATAATCCGGGGTTTAATCCGGCAACACTCAATACCTGATCATCATAAGATACATACCCTGACAATACTTTACGGCCGCTCATATCCCTGATCAATATTTCAACTGATCCTTCACCTGAAAATGAAATATTCAACGGATCATTCATGAAAACCGGATTTGGCCAAAGATTTATTTTTTCGATTTTAGTTAATTTCAAAGGTGTGTTCAGTTTTAAATAGAAATAATCTTTGATTTCGTCTGCCAATTCTTCGAGCCTGATAACAGACCTTTTATCTTGAATTGATAAGAAGGCGATGTCAAATTTTATACTTTTGCCAATTCCCAATTGATAAGGCCCGGAAACAATCAACATGTTCCTTTTTCCCCCTTTTTCCCCCAACACATTCTCCTTCCAATCTAATTCAGGATGATTCGGATCAGTTCGTCCAGCAAATAAATAGTTGGTTGAAACACCGCCCCCTGTTCCGTTTCCTGTCATCACAATATCTGTTCCGTTGGGCCACTTTCCTTCCATCACATTTCTCACTTGTTTGCCGTTTTGAGGATAATTTCTTAAACTGTCTGAGAGAGTAAATGCAATGGAAGAACTGATATTCTGATTTAGGAACTGAACCCCAAATAAAGGAACACTTTGTCCATATCCATACGTCCCTTCATCGTTGTCATCTGCATTGTAACCAAACACCATTTTTCTTTTAACATCTGTTCCAATAAAATTGTCGTCTATATTTCCGAGTACCAAGTCAGCAAATAATCCCACATAAAGGTCCTTGTAAGCAAAATCTGACCGATTGATTACATGGGCATTGACAAAAACCACATCTTTAAATTCTGGTTCCGGAACGAAATAAGTCATCAATTGCATTTCTGCTGTCAATGGCGGGCCAGCTGAAATAAGATGCTCCCCTTTTACATCATTGCCAATGATATATGCTGCTTTATTTCCTTCAATGTAAGGAAAATCGCCTTTGGTAAAATCATACTTGGCATTATTGTCCCAATCATAATAAGGAGCCAAAATGGCCGGAAGGTTTTCTCCTTTCTTTGTGCTGCCCGGCCATGATTTAATGTCGTCAGGTGCATTATATCCTGTCAGATTATAAGATTTTCGATGTGTCTGAATCATTTCATTGTCCACTTGCCAGATATAATCCCAAACGGAATCTGTTTTGGCTGTTCGTGTAAAAGTATCTATTGGTCCGGGCCAAAATTCTATACCGTTTGCAGGATTATATACAACCGATTGACGAAATTTTCCGGCGGGGTCTATGGCTGAAAGCCAAAAGGAAGAAAAATTTACCATGTGCTTTCCTGAACCAACCGGTGTTTCAAAACCCGGCATACCGCTTTTATTAAAAAATAAGCCATTTGAATTTAATGAAATGTTTACTGTTCCGTTGTTCATATCCCTGCCAACCTGAGCCAACAGGCAACTTGTGACAATACTCAGCGAAAAGTATGTGAACAATATTTTTTTCATCAGAAATTGTATCTCAATGAGGTTTGCAACCCGTAAGTATATTCCCTTTGCTTCAACCCATAGGATTTTGAAGACAGGTTATTAATGGAATATGTACCTACCGATTCCAATGACAAAGAAAAAGTACTGTTAAATCTGTAAAAACTTCCTAAACTCAACAACCCTCTTGAATGAAAGTAAGATGTCATGGCATTATTTGAAGTTGCTTCGAGTATTTCCGATTTGTTCAGAACAAAAGCATTATTGCTCCTGTTTACATCAAACATGACGCCCGTTGTTACAAAAATGCCAAACTTGCTGAAGTAGTGATTATAACGCACAGCAACAGGAATGCTGAGATACCTATAAGTATTTATTCGATTCGTTACATCCGAATATTTCCTGTTAATATAAGTCGTATCCGAAATCACCTTCTGAATTGGCAAGTCATTTGGCCTTTGTATCCAAACGGTAGTGTTCTTCACCCCCATTTCATTTTTTGTAAACCATCGTGTATGGTCAACTTGTTCATTTCTGACGAGAAAATTCAAGCCGGTTTGAAATTCCCAATGAATATTGAACTCCTTGTTAAGCTTCAATCCAAGTTGATACGAAAATTTTTGCTCCTCTGATTGGCTTCTCCATTTTTTGGTTGTTGATTCATTTCCATTCAAAGTTCTGAATGCATTCAAAGCACCATAAGCCAATTCAACACTATAGCCTTTTTTAGGTTTTATAGTTGGCTCAGGGGAAGGGGGATTTGGAATTAATTCCGATTCAAAAGTATTTGATTCAATCTGAAATTCGACAATATCTTTTTTGGGTACCACGAACATCATTTCCCGGTTTTCTTTTGGTATTTCTTCAATCCTATCTTTTGGTATTTTCTGATTCACCAAACCCTGCCCAACATTATTTTGATCGGTAGGAATGGCAAAGCCTTCTCTCCTTACGGGGGTCCTTATTTCATCACCGCGGACGCCTCTATTTTGAAATTCTTTTGATACTTCAGGTTGTGATGTTGAGACTATGTTTCTTTGACTGCTAATGCCTGAAGATTCTGAATGAATAATGGGATCCACAACGGAACTGCCAGATTCAATTGCCATATCCGTATTGAGATGGTCTTCCTTTTTAACACTTGAAGACTCTTTTGATTTTTCAACATCAGAGTCTGTATTAGTATTATTGGTCAATTTTGGCTCTGCATTTTGCATTTGGAAATAGGCAATGCCAACTATAAACAACACTACAGTCAGAATGGCGGCATAATTCCATGCATTCAGTTTCACCTTGTTTAGCCATATATGAAATGGTGTGCGGGTCTGCTTTATTCCTTCCCAAATATGAGAAGGCGGATCTTCGGAGTACCCATATAGTTTGTCTTTAAATATATTGTCGAGGTCCATGTTTTTCATTTATTAATCCCTTTGATACATTATTTGCAGATTATGTTGCAAGCTCTTTCTGGCTCTCGCGAATTGAGATCTCGAAGTGCTTTCCGTTATACCCAGAATTGCTCCTATTTCGGCATGCGTATAACCCTCCACGGCATACATGTTAAAAACAACCTTGTAGCCCTGTGGCAATGTGTTTACGATTTTCATCAGGTCTCTTTCATTTATAGATTCTATAATCGTAGTTTGATCGGCTATGCTTCTTGTGGTGGCAATATCTTCGGCAAATTGCAATGGGGTTTTCTTTTGAACCAACCTCAAAGCAGTATTCACAGTTACCCTCCTCATCCATCCTTCGAAGGAGCCATCGAAGCGAAATTTCGAAAGATTGTCAAAAATTTTCACAAATGCTTCCTGCAGGGCATCTTCTGCATCTTCGCGGGTGTTAGAGTATCTGAGGCAAACTGAAAACATTTTTCCTGAAAACATTTTGTATAGCTCCAATTGACAGTTTCTATCCTCCTTCAGACATCCTTTAATCAGTTCCTCCTCGGTCATGGGTGGATGTTGCTCTTTGCTGTTTTTTGGATATTTCAAGTGTTTGATACTTCTTATTCAGGTTTTGTTGCATCGCCCCAAAATATTTCTGCCATACATCTAAACCGATTTTCTCTGAAATCAACCTTAAACAAATGGATAGAGGCATTGTATTTTTGCCCAAAATTAATCCAAATGTCAGAAAATCTTTATCATTCATTCAGGCCAGCCGACTTGAAATTGTTCGTGAAACAGGTTTTCGAAGCAATAGGTTGTTCTGAAGCCGATGCCGATCTGGCATCGGATGTTCTCATTGAGGCTGACCTCAGGGGTATAGATTCTCACGGGGTTGCACGACTGAGCGGCTACATAAGACTCTGGGAGGCAGGCCGTATCAATGTCATACCAAAGATTAAAGTTATCAGGGAAATGTCGGGCACCGCAACTATTGATGGTGATGCTGGTTTGGGTTTGGTGGTAGCCCCAAAAGCCATGGCAATAGCGATAGAAAAAGCATCAATAGTTGGTAGCGGGATGGTTACCGTTTCAAACAGCAATCATTTTGGCATAGCAGCCTACCATGCCATGATGGCTTCTGATAAAAATATGATTGGAATAGCCATGACCAATGCCAGCCCATTAGTAGCACCAACCTTTGCAGCGGAAAGAATGCTTGGCACCAATCCTATGTGTTTTGCAGTACCTGCGGGAAAATATCCCCCTTTTATTGCCGATTTGGCCACTTCTGCCGCTGCAAACGGCAAGCTTGAAATTGCCGAAAGAAAAGGTAAAAAAATCCCTTCGGGATGGCTGCAAGACAAGGAGGGAAATGATACACGTAACTCAAAAGATTTGAAAAGGGGTGGTGCTTTGCTCCCCCTGGGCAGCAACAGAGAGATGGGGAGCCATAAAGGATATTCGCTCTCTTCCGTTGTTGATATTCTATCGGCTGTTTTATCGGGTGCCAATTATGGCCCCTGGGTTCCGCCATTCGTGAGTTTTCTCCCATTGGTTGCCAATATGCCGGGCAAAGGTCTGGGACATTTTCTCGGTGTACTGAACATTGAAGCATTTCGTGATACCGACGAGTTTAAACGCAACATGGATCAATGGATAGAGCGTTTTAAAAATGCAATTCCAATTGAGAAAAATCAAAAGATCCTTATTCCGGGTGAGCCGGAGATGACCTTTAAAATGGAGCGATTGAAACTGGGCATTCCACTCATCGAAAATGTGGTGAAAGACCTCGAAGAAACAGGTAAAAGATTTAGCATCTCATTAGCGTGAAAAGTTTATTCATAAATTGCCCCTCTAAAAATATCAAACTCATGAAAAAAATGACCCTTATAGTCCTTTGCGGCTTTGTTGTCTTCAGTGGTTGTAAACCAAAAACAAATGAAAAGCCTAAGACAGAACCAAAAGATACGGTTGCCGTTTTTGATGTGAAAGTGGACCGCTTTGCAGATATTCAAATTCTGCGTTATGAGCTTCCCGGATTGGATAAACTCAGTACCAAACAAAAGGAACTGGTTTACTATTTATCTCAAGCAGCTCTTTGCGGCAGAGATATTACCTATGCCCAAAACTACAGGCACAATATCCAGATACGCGGTGTGCTCGAAGAAATTTATCAGAACTACAAAGGCGACACTTCAAGTGTAGATTGGAAAAACTTTGTTGTTTACCTCAAGCGATTCTGGGTTTCAAATGGCATACATCATCATTATTCTGAGAAAAAACTTACCCCGGACTTTAACGAGGCCTATTTCAAAGAACTGATTTCAGGTTCTGCAAACGCTCAATGGCCCTTGTTAAAAGGTGAATCAACAGAACAACTTTGGACCAAACTTATCCCCATTATTTTCGACCCCAAAGTTGATGCAAAAGCAGTGGTAAAAGATAAAGGAGTTGACAAAATTGCCACGTCAGCCAATAATTTCTATGGTAAGGGAATCACCGAAAAAGAAGTTGAGAAATTCTATTCTAAAATGAAAATAGGAACCGGAGATTCAGCAGTTTCATTTGGTCTCAATTCCAGATTGGTTAAAGAAAAAGGTAAGTTGGTTGAAAAAGTTTATAAAGTGGATGGACTTTATGGCAAAGCCATAGAGCAAATCATTGTTTGGTTGAAGAAAGCCGAGGGTGTTGCAGAAAATGAAGACCAGAAAAAGTACCTTGAATTATTGATAAAGTACTATGAAACCGGTGACCTTAAAGTATGGGATGACTGCAATATTCAATGGGTGAAAGCTACTGCCGGCGATATAGATTTTATTAACGGATTTATTGAAGTTTACGGAGACCCGCTTGGATACAGGGGTTCATACGAATCTGTGGTTCAAATAAACGATTTTGACGCTTCAGAAAAAATGAAAGTGATGGCCGAAAATGCTCAATGGTTTGAAGATCATTCACCCATTATGAGAGCACACAAAAGAGATACCGTAAAAGGTATCAGCTATAAGGTGGTGAACGTGGCCATGGAAAGCGGTGATGCCGCCCCTTCAACTCCGGTAGGTATCAACCTGCCAAATGCCAATTGGATTCGATCAGGGCATGGTTCCAAATCGGTGAGTCTTGGCAATATTGTTGGGTCGTATAATGCGGCCTCGTCCGGAAATGTAACTGATGAATTTTACCATGGAAAGGATGTCATTGAGCGGTTAAAAAAGCACGGTAAAGCAAGCGGCAAACTGCACACAGCTATGCATGAGGTTATTGGACATGCCAGCGGTAAAATAAATCCCGGCGTTGGAACTGATCACGAAACCCTGAAAAATTATTCCAGCACGCTGGAAGAAGCCCGTGCCGATTTGGTGGCACTCTATTATGCCATTGACCCCAAATTGGTCGAACTTGGTTTGATGGAAAATCTGGATGTCGGGATGTCAGAATACGATGCCTATATAGCCAACGGGTTGTTTTTACAGCTCAGAAGATTGGATTTGGGCGAAAATCTGGAAGAAGATCACATGAGAAATCGCCATTTGATAGCCTCATGGGTTTATGAAAAAGGCAGAATAAACAATGTGATTGAGAAGAAATCGGTAAAAGGGAAAACCTTTTTTGTGGTGAATGATTATGCCAAACTGCGGATATTATTTGGCGAATTGCTCCGCGAAATTCAACGCATCAAATCAGAGGGTGATTTCCAGTCAGCAGAAACACTGGTAGAAACCTATGGTGTTAAGGTTGATCCCGTTTTGCATGCCGAAGTGCTCGAACGTTTCAAACATCTGAATCTGGCACCTTATTCCGGATTTGTTCAACCTATCCTCACACCGGTTTTCGAGGGAGAAGTTTTCAAAGACCTGAAAGTAACTTACGAGAGTAACTTCGCAAATCAGATGTTGCTTTACAGTAGGAATTATGGTTTTCTGCCTGTTGGCGAATAGCCGTTATAAGAAGTTTCAGGTTTCATGTTCCACCTTATTAATTTAGGCTTTGTTTCTCAGTCAATAAATATGGCCGTTGGAATAGTTTGAACTTTTAGTTTGCACTTGAAACTTGTAACCGCATGAAATCGAAACGCCTCAAACTCCTCGTACTGCTCCTTTTTGTGGTTCTATTTTCCATCGCTACCTGGTTCATGTACACCCGCTACGTTACCCAAAGTCCTTACCTGAAAGACCGTAATGAGTAGCAATGTTAGACTGGAATCATCATGGTTGCAGATGCTGAATCAGGAATTTGACAAACCCTATTTCAGGCAGTTGGCGGCTTTTCTCAAACTTGAAAAAAAAAGAGGCAAAACGATTTTTCCACCCGGTAATCAGATTTTCGCGGCTCTCGATTTAATTCCTTTTGACCAGGTAAAAGTGGTTATCATTGGTCAGGACCCCTATCACGGAACCGGGCAGGCACATGGTCTGTGTTTTTCCGTTCCCGATGGCGTTTCGCCGCCGCCATCGCTCATCAACATTTTCAAAGAAATAAAAGACGACCTTGGACACCCAGTTCCGCCATCCGGCAGTTTGATTTCATGGGCCAAACAAGGTGTGCTGCTGCTAAACGCTATTCTGACGGTTGAAAAAGGTTTGGCAGGGAGCCATCAAAACAAGGGATGGGAACTGTTTACAGATGTCATCATAAAACAATTATCAAACAACAGGGAACACCTTGTTTTTATGTTGTGGGGAGCTTTTGCCAGACAAAAGGGGGCCGTGGTTGATGCAGAAAGGCACCTTGTTCTTCGCTGCGGACATCCATCGCCGCTAAGTGCCGGCAAAGGTCATTGGTTTGGCAACAAACATTTCTCTCAGGCCAACGAATACTTAAAAAAGCATGGGATAACTCCTGTAAACTGGAACCTGAATTGATTACTTTTGCTACCTGAAACAATAAAGGAAATGCCTGATATTACCGTAATTGAGCTCAACAAGGCTTACATATTCCAGCAAAAGAAAAGTCTTGTATTGCACGATGTTGATTTAAAAATAAGTAAGGGGGAATTTGTTTACCTCATAGGAAAAACCGGGAGTGGTAAGTCAAGTTTGTTGAAAACGCTTTATGGTGAACTGCCATTGGAAACCGGAACCGGAAGCATAGCAGGGTTTGATTTGAACACCCTCAAACGTTATCAAATTCCTTATCTGAGAAGAAAACTGGGAATTGTATTTCAGGATTTTCAACTGTTAACAGATCGAAATGTTTTGGAGAATCTGATGTTCGTTTTGAAGTCAACCGGCTGGATAGATAAGGGCAAATGCCTGCAACGCATTCAAGAAGTGTTGCAGAAAGTGGGGTTGGCCACCAAAGATTTCAAAATGCCACATGAGCTTTCAGGCGGAGAACAACAGAGAGTGGTGATAGCCCGTGCCTTATTGAATAACCCTGAGATACTTTTGGCTGATGAGCCAACGGGGAATCTGGACCCTGATGTTACTGACGATATCATGGCCCTGTTGATGGATATAAGCGACAGTGGCCGTGCTGTGCTGATGGCCACCCATGATTATCGTATTATTAATAAGTTCCCTGGAACAATATATAAATGCGAAGGGGGCCGTATCATGAAAATAGATCAGATTCACAGTTAGAAAAGAATGGCAAAAGCAAAGCTTCATGCATTGGCATTTTTGTTAACATCCGTCTGGCTTTATGGATGCAATTCGGAAGACGCCCCGTTGGTTGTCCGTATGACAGTCAATGATGTATTAGGTACTTATGGTGGCTATATCACATACGAAAAAGTTGATTCTACAGGTAAAATAACTTATCAGGAACAACAAATCGATACGATTCTGGTGACCAAACTTTCGGAAACGAGTGTAAAAATGGATAGCCGTCAAATGGGAACTATTGTTTCCAACCTAAACCTTGATCTCGCCAGCGAGTCAAAGCTTCCTTATAAAGTGGCATTGCAAAGTTTCAAAGGTTATATTGATCCCACCGGTAATGGACTTTATATTAGCAGCGATACTCTATTTACACCTGCTTTTCACCCGGGTAGTATCACTACTTCTTATCTCAATATCAACGAAGGAATTACCCTGCAAAAGAAATACGCGAGGTATAAGATTGCAGCATTGGTGAAGTAAGAAGCAGTTCACATATTGTCAGGTAAAACGAAGCACCTGACAATAAGAAATACTCTTTATCTTTTTGCCCAAGGATTTCTATGATAAAACCATTTGCTTTTGTCATAGAAATCCACCGCAGAAAATGTTTTTCAACATTCGAATGACATTCAACAGTCAGATGTATTTATTTTATTGGTATAGGCGTTTAAGTCTCAATTTTAATTGTTTGAAAATAAACGTATTGGGTCATATTTTACCATCCGATTCATGAGTAAATCAAAGATTACCCC